>JAYZXF010000006.1 GCA_036141575.1 Pseudomonadota bacterium
GTCAAAGGCATTGAAAATGAGTTTGTTGGCCACGCATTGGTATTTGGCAAGTTTATGCCGCCCACCAATGGCCATCTGTTCCTCATTGACTTTGCCAAGGCTTCTAGCCGTAAGGTCACAATTTTGGTCTGTTCTCTGCCTTCTGAACCCATCCCGGGGGAAGAGCGCTACAAATGGATCAAAAAGCTCTACCCTGACTGTAATGTGGTGCATCACGCAGTGGAAATTCCTCAGTACCCTGAGGAAGCTCCTGACTTCTTTAATATCTGGAAAGACAGCATCCATCGCCACTGCCCAGGGGAAAAGTTTGATGCGATCTTCGCATCAGAGCCTTACGGCTATGACATGGCCAATATCATGGGGCTACGCTTCATTCCTGTGAATACGCGCCGCGATATTGTGCCCATTACCGGCACTGAAATGCGCAACCAGCCTATGAAGCACTGGGACCAACTGAACCCCGTGATTCGGCCCTACTTTGCCAAGCGGGTTGCCATTATTGGCCCAGAGCATTGCGGCAAAACAGCGCTATCTCAGGCTTTGTCTGAGCGCTTCAAAACTGTGATGGTCGGCGATTATGCAGAGATTTTGGTGGATGACTATCAAACCAACATCCCTGACTATGATCGTGAAAGCATGCTGAATGTGGGTGATGTGTCCACTGTGGCTCGCGGCCAATTGGCCAGCATGGAAGCACTTCTGCCCCAATGCAACAAAGTGATCTTCAGTGACACTGAGCTGATTACAACCATGCAGCGCTCCAAAAAGCTGTTTGGCGAGGTACCAGACTGGGTGGAGGATTTGTCCTATTCGCAAGAATACCACCTGTATCTGCTAATCAAACCAAGCAGTCAGGCCGACAAAGAAACGGTCTCCTCTTATAAGTGGCTGCGTGGCGAGATGATTCGCCGCAACCTGTCCTTTGTGGAGATTCACGCAGAAAAACCTGAAGCCATGTGCGATCAAGCCTTCCCTCATGTGGCAGAACTGATCTCTTAAACGAAAGAAAACAGCCCCTATTTAGGGGCTGTTTTTCATTAAAAAAATGGTGCCGTCGAGAGGAGGGCAGACCAGATTCTAAAACCTATTTTCAAACAATGTGTTATTCCACACCTAGGTTTTGATTGTTACATAGGATTGTACCACCTGCAATAAGAAAAGAGCCATGCAATTAATGCACAGCTCCTTAGATTCGCTTTATAACTACCGTTGAGGGCGGATAAAGTAATACTCCGTCTCATCAGGCAGGTAGTCGCCATGTGACTGGCTCACAAGCATAAATCCATGTCTATCAAGCAAGCTCTGTAGCTGGGGTAAGTTTACTCCTGAGACAGTAATGCTTATCTCAGCACTTTCAAGAGTAGCGATACTCTCTTGCATCAGGATTTTACCAATACCAGCTTTGCGGTATTCTTGCTGAACAAACAAAGTGCAAATTTTGTGTTCATCATGACTCTTTTTCAGAAAGGCAACACCAACAGGCTCACCAATCTCGTTAAACACCGCCACAATAGCACGAGTACCAGCTTTTAAGTCTGGAAGGAATGTGTTAAAAAACCATTCTCTATGCTTTGGATAGTAGGTGTTGATGTAGTCAGTTAGCTCATAGAGCTTTGTGTACAGAATGTCATTATGTTGACTGTCTGATGTATAAGTAACAACGTTAAGCATTTGCCACCTCCTTAGGGTAGTGTGCTTAAAGTAAACAGAAGGGATTGAAATGATGCACCACAAGATGTCGGTACAAACAAAGTATTACAACCTCTTAAAGACTGGCTCAAAAACTATTGAACTCAGGCTTTTTGATGAAAAGCGCCAACAAATCAAAGTTGGGCACAACATCACATTTTCAAATTCATCCAATGCTACTGATAGCTTTGAAGCAGAAGTGGTAGCCCTACATAAAGCGCCCACATTTACAGAGCTCTTTTCAACCATTGACGTAAACGTCACAGGTGAGAGCCATGCGGAAACAATGGTGAATGTTCTTGAAGAGTTTTACCCACGAGAGAAGCAACTAGAGCATTCAGTCGTAGGTATTGAAGTAAGAAGGTTGTAGTGTGAAGCTTTCAGCTGGTGGGTTTAAGGCATAACATACACCTCCACTAAGCTAGAGCACAGACCAAAAAGCCTGAGCAGTAAAGATTCAGATAAATAATCTTCCCTTTATGAACCCAGACAAAACTCAAAAATGACAACTAAAAGTTGATTCAAACTAAACTGTCAATTTTGCAAGAAACATAACTTCCTCATGGATAGAGTTGGGCTTTAAACTTGGGGGAGGGAAAAGGGCAAATCCATCCTCGCTAGCCTTAATATCTCCTTGATCTCCAGAAGCAATAACATCACCCTGAGTAACTTTAGAAAAGTGTTTAAACTCTTTAGCAAGAGAGTCAGAAGAATCTCTGAACACAATACTATCAAACACAGTATAGTGAGCAGGCATCTCTAAGGCTTCCTCAGAATGGTCAACAACACCAGTATTTCTTAAAAAGGCAAGCATAGCCTGAGTTGCATTATACCCAGCCTGTTCATCCTCATGTGATCCTGCTTCATAACCAATACACTCTCCAGCATAAAAACCAATTGCAGGTGTTCCGATTTGTTTCTCCACAATACCCTCTATAGCAAGTTTAGCAGGGATACCTTGATATAAAGCCTTAGGTGTTCCCTCTGGTAAAATCAACATTGTGTCTGATGGCAAGGCTGTGCTGTGTATATCTAGAGCATAGTCAAACTGCTGGTATATCGGTTTAAGTTCCTGAACACGTTTAAACTCATAACTATCCTTGTTCTCAGATGTAATACGATTCATGTTTTCATCTATGAACCGACACCGTCTTTTCTCCTTTGCTGAAGTAGCTTGAAAGTACTGCTCCCCTGCTTTGATGTTATTGAGGCAGAAAAACACCTTACCCTTTTTTAGAATATCAGAATGTTGAGAAAAGTAGTTATAAGCATCAAGGCCACAAGGCTCGTTCCCGTGCGTCATAATAGTAATGGCAACAGAAGGGCCAGCAACTCCTGAATCAAAGAGCTTTACTCCTTGGGCACCCTCAAAACTTAAAGAAGCCAAATCTCTAAACACTGTTTCCATACCTAACCTTTCCACATAAATCTTTGCTGTACACATGAGAGTTTACACAAATATACACAATAAGCTACCCACCACAGCATTCCTTAGACTTCAATTCTAAGGCTTTAGCATCTTGTAATATGTTGATTTTCTGCTGACACTAAACACTATTAAACCATTGATTTACATAGAAATTAGATTGACAAATGGCAATACCTTAGGTATAATGCCTAGGTATATTAATAGAGAATATAGATGTATCAACTATCTAACTTCTTATAGATTAACCTTCTACCACCATACCTTAGTAGACCAAAACGGAATAAACATATGATTTAATTTAAAAAACATATGAACAAAAAATGGAGAAACATGACATACGATAAACTTGAAACAACCCTTCAGCTCGCAACAAGCCAGCCAACACACTTCTTTAAAGCAGATTACCTTCTGCTAGACCTTAAAGCCACATGGCATGCATCACGAAACAAACAAGCAGAACAAGCCCTCAGAGCCCTTTGTAAGAACATTGGTGAAAGACCTATTGCAAAGAACTTACAGAGCCTTAAAATGCTTCTTATCAACCTCTGCGAAGGCCTTAAGGTTAGCACTGTTTCAGCTATTGCCTACCCAAGTACAGCATTAAGTTTTAAAAAGTTTACACCCAAGGATAATCCCTATGGCATCACGCCTTACATTCAAAAGATTGTTATCAAACTACAAGATCAAGGTTATGCTCTTCACAGAGCCATCCACAAACCTGAGGTGCATCACAAGGCTCTTGAGTACCTTGCTCAAGCAGTTCATCTCTCATTGTGACAGGAATTAAATATTCTCCATCAAAGTCGCTCTCAGTACGCTTTAGGAGTTCTTGACCTATGGATGGATCAAAATCATGAATATCTACATCTCGAAGGTTTCTCTCGTACTCTAACATTCTATCCATCTCAAGAATTCCCTCACGGAAATAAGCTCTCACAATATCTTTTGCCTCTTGGTCGCTTAATGTTCGCCTGATGTTAGACACGATCTGAAATATCTTCTTTGCCATTTGAGCCAAAAATAGCCCCTTTACCTTTGCATCATCATAACAGTAGGCCTTAAGGGAGTAAATCAACTCACCCTTACCTAGGAATTTCTTTAAATGTTTAGGGACTGGATGACGGAAATAATAGACTCCACCTCGCCTTTGAATATACGAAACCTTAGCCATGCGATTGTACCACCTGTTTGTACGGGTTACTTTTACATGGAACAACGTGTTTGAAAGGCTTGGATTTCTAAGAAAATGGTGCCGTCGAGAGGACTCGAACCCACTTTGCTAAAGCACCGTTTTCGCTCAATCACTTACTCATAGCACCTAGCTAATTTCAGTTCTTTTGTTGCACCTAATTGTAGCACTTTGTTGCGCCTTGGCAATAGCGAACATGATGAAGACTTAAACTATGAAAGCATAAAAACACTTTACCATATTCCCTTAAAGTCACTCCAATTAAGCAACACACTAATAAGCATGACAGCCAAAAACAATATACAGTATGCCAAGGTACCTACAGCTCCTAACCTAAAGAAATATTTAAAAAACAAATTAGAGTTGGAGCTACACTTCCAAAGCATTTTCGCATATGGGGCAATATGCCAAATAAGGAGTAGCACCAACGCACCTGCCCATATAACCAATGCCCTCATATCAAAGTATTCCTCAAATGACATAATAACACCGTAAGCAATCATGATTAAGCATGATGGAATAAGGGAACAGTACAGAAAGATCTTACTGCAAAACTCCTCACCTTTAAGTGCTCTTTGAATAAACCCCATTTATAAACCTCCTGTAATATTAACAATAGTAAATGACCGCTCAATGAGCGGCCGGAGGTTCGAAACTGCATAGAAGTACAGCCAGTGCCTTTTAGGCAAAGCCTTGGACATAGGCACTGCCTCCGGCCTTATAAACCGAAGACAGCACTTTGTTAACGATGATGCTATCACCGCTTCTATTGGAGTTTCGACGCTCCAGAACAGCAAAGCTTGTTCCGCCAACAACCCTAATAATAGAGTCATTCAAAAGCAAGCTAAAAGATTTTATAATTCAAAAACAACTAATGCGCATGGTCATGTCCCTCATGACCGACTGGCACCTCTTGCACGTCTTCAAGAGTTACATGTTCCTGCCCCGCTACATGCCCGTGATCATCATGTCCTCCTGCACTTTGTGGCATTGACATAACGCCAAGACCATAGCGATAAACCAGTTCCCCGCCTTTAAAAGCAGTTACTGCGAGGATACCTGTAGCAATAATGAGGACAACCAAGAAGGTCGTTCCTACTTTTACTCGAGTAAAGGTTTTAAAAGACCAAAGCGTCACAAGAGTAAAAAGAGCAGCCGTTACAAACGCCCAGTTTTTATGATCAGTCATCGCCATATGAGATGGTCCATCATGATTCACAGTATTATAGGCATATAAACCAGCAGAAACAGTAGCAATGGTTGCCAGTGCACCCAGCCATAAATTAATATGCGCCGCCTTAATTATAGCTTTTGCCCACTCTCTCTTATTAAAGAGCCTTCCCAAGATAAACAGCCCAGTGGAAGCGCTAAATAAAGCTACCGTAAAATGGACAAAAACAGGATGCCAATTCGGAATGATTTCAATGATCATTTTATATTTCCTTTATTTACATTTTTGAAGCGTTTTCCTTCCCATAAGTAGTAAATGACAGGAATAACAATAAGAGTAAGGATAGTTGTGCTGACCATACCACCAAGCATTGGCAATGCAATACGACGCATCACGTCTGAGCCTAGCCCCTCAGTAATAAAGATAGGAGCTAAACCTACAAATATGGTTAGCACAGTCATAAGTTTAGGCCTCACCCTCAACACGGCACCATGCACTACGGCATTAAATAGTTCCTGTAAGTCTTTTGGAGGACACAAGCGCATTTGCTGATCAATATATAAAAGCATCACCACAGCTGTTTCCGCAGCTATTCCTCCCAAGGCAATAAAGCCTACACCAACAGCAACGGAAAAATTATACCCAGCAATATAAAGCGCCCACACACCACCTATTAATCCAAACGGCAATGACAACATAACCATTAAGGTGCGATCCAATCTGCCAAAATGAAGCATCAAGAGTACAAATATAATCATGATAGCTAATGGGATGGCAATTTTCATACGTGCCTCAGCTTCAAGCATTTGCTCAAACTGACCAGACCACTCAATTGCATAACCAGCAGGAAGCTTGACCTGGCTTGCCACAACCTTTTGTGCATCCTCAACATATGAGCCAATATCTCGTTCTGCAATATCAACAAACACCCAGCCCGTCAGTCTTGCATTCTCAGATTTAATCATTGGTGGCCCTTCCACAAACTCAATACTAGCAAGCTCACCTAAAGGAATATGCTGTCCATGTGGCGTTGGAACCAAAACATTGCCAAGATCTTCAGAATGCTCACGGAAAGATCGCTCATAACGAAGCATAATATTATAACGCTCACGCCCTTGAACAGATTCTGAAATTCTCATACCACCAAGAGTCGTTTGGATAACTTGTTGGAACATACCAAGGTCAATGCTCTGCCTTGCAAGCTCATCACGATTAGGCGTAATTTCAAGATATTTACCGCCAATTACGCGATCAGCAAACGCAGAACGTGTCCCTTTCACATCTTTTACTGCAGCTTCTATATCTAATGAAATACGACTAATTTCACCAAGATCAGCCCCTGATATCTTGATGCCAACCGGGGTACGGATTCCCGTGGAGATCATATCCATACGAATTTTGATTGGATACCCCCAACTGTTGACGAGGCCCGGTAACTTAACAGCCTGATCCAACTCTTCAACAATCTTCTCAACAGTGATACCTGCACGCCATTCGTCTTTAGGCTTAAGCTTAATCCAGCTCTCGATCATAGATATAGGCGCAGGATCTGTTGCTGTATCTGCGCGCCCGACCTTACCAAATACATGGTGCACCTCTGGCACGCTTTTAATAAGCCGATTGGTTTGTGCCAAAATTTCCTTAGACTTAGTAATAGACACACCGGGTAATGTAGTTGGCATATAAAGCAGCTCACCCTCATACAGGGCAGGCATAAACTCTGAGCCTGTACGCCATAATGGAATTGCCATGCTCATAAGAAACCCACCCGCAAGAGCAACCGTTAAGTATTTACGGCGCAAAGCAGCATTCAGTACAGGTTTATAGATATGTACAAACCAGCGATTGATAGGGTTATCTTCCTCTCTCTTTATCCTTCCTCGCACGAGCCACAACATCAATACCGGAACAAGTGTTACGGAAAGAATTGATGCAAATGCCATCGCATAAGTTTTCGTAAAGGCTAGAGGTGAGAACAAACGAAAGGATTGTCCTGTCAATGCAAACACAGGTAAGAATGACACAGTAATAATCAACAAGGAGAAAAACAATCCCGGACCAACTTCTTTAGCAGATAACAATATAGCAGCACGCTTTTCTTCTGCGCTTGCACCTTCTGCCATTTCAGAAAGTTTACGGTGGGCATTTTCAACCATGACAATAGAAGCATCAACCATTGCTCCTATCGCAATTGCGATACCACCAAGAGACATAATGTTTGCGGTAATACCTTGCATAGACATAATCATAAAGGCACCAAGAATACCTAGAGGTAAGGTAATAATGGCAACAAATGCTGATCTTACATGAAGCAAGAAAATCAAACATACAA
Organism: Pseudomonadota bacterium; assembly: GCA_036141575.1. Taxonomy (NCBI): domain Bacteria; kingdom Pseudomonadati; phylum Pseudomonadota; species Pseudomonadota bacterium. Next base: position 7,811 of record JAYZXF010000006.1, read on the forward strand.
GCCCAACAACAAGAGCTTCTTCAATGAGTTTTGTTGTCAGGTAATCAACTGCGCCCTCAATCAAAGGAGCACGATCATAAACCGTTTCAATCTCTATGCCTTCCGGAAGGCCTTGCTTTAGCTCTTCTAGCTTCTCTTTAACAGCCTCAATAACCATTAGAGCATTTTCGCCAGAACGCATAACAACTACGCCACCAACAACTTCACCTTCACCGTTTAACTCCACAATACCTCTGCGCAGTTCAGGCCCTTCAATAATGCGTGCAACGTCAGATAAAACAACAGGCGTTCCTCCTTTGGCATAAACAACAACTTTTTTCAGTTCATCTAAATTGGTGATATACCCTTTAGAACGAATCATAAGCTCCATTTCACCCTGTTCAATGACACGCCCACCCACTTCTTTACTGGCGGCTTGTACTGCCTGAGTAATGCGATGCAATGGCACGTCATAAGCACGAAGTCTGTTAGGGTCAACTAAGACTTGGTACTCTTTTACAAACCCACCTACAGACGCAACTTCAGACACACCATCCACAGTGGCCAACTCAAACTTAAGAAACCAATCTTGAAGAGATCTTAAATAAGACAGGTCATGCTTGCCTGTTCTATCTACTAAGGCATATTGGTAAACCCAACCAACCCCTGTGGCATCAGGTCCAATTTGTGGCACTGCGCTTTGTGGTAAGTCGCCTTGTATTTTTGACAAGGCCTCAATCACACGACTTCTTGCCCAGTACTGATCTATCTCGTCTTCAAAAATGATATAAACAAAGGACGTACCAAACATTGAGAAACCACGTACGTCTTTTGTTTTGGGTAAGCCAAGCATAGTGGTAGACAGAGGGTACGTCACAAGGTCTTCTACAATTTGAGGAGACTGTCCCGGAAAGTCTGTTCGGATAATAACTTGAGTGTCAGATAGGTCAGGGATCGCATCCAACGGTGTATTCTTAACAGACATCCACCCTGCAACCAATAGAGCAATCATACCAACAATAACTAGAAGCTGGTTCTTAACAGACCACTCTATGACCTTAGCCACACCTGACTGTGTTGGGTCATGGCTTAAATGATTAGTGTCCTGCATGTGCGCCTCCTACTGGTGCAGTTACAACTGGCACCTTTGCGTTCACTTCATCTGGTAGATCTACTTCTACAGCATGACCAGCACCATAAGGATGAGCCATAACTCCGTCTAATTGCAGCCAATAAAAACCTGTTCCATGATCAAGATACAGCTTAATCCCCTTATCCTTGTAATGCTTCGGTTTTCCTTCTGTAATCCAAGGCTTTAAGGCTTTAACGAGTTCTGCTAAGGCTTTATCACGCTCTGTTTCAGTAATTGCTTCATTGGCACTGTTGAGCGCCTCTTCAGCAGACTGCAGAATAAACTTCAGCTTTGTCCCCCTGAACTGTGGCAATAAATGGTCATTTAGTTTAAGTGCTGGCATCAGCATTTTTGAGTCAGCTTCAAATCCATTGGCCTGAGCATCATGTAAATAAAGTGCAGCATCCACTAGATGGTCAATCATAGAGAGCTGGTCCTGCGTGATATCAATCAAAGCGAGTGGCGTTTGTGCGCTCTCCAACTTACGGAATGATTCACGTAGAGAGCTTTCAGAGTCGATCATAAACTGACTACTTACGACCACATCTTCACCTTCTTCCAAACCACTCAGAACCTCTGTGCGCCCCTTATTATGGATCCCTGTTTGCACGGCTTGCGGCTGAAACTTACCACCGCCTAAAGCTACAACAACAAAGTCACCCTCGGAGCTTTTTAAGATTGCTTCTGAAGGAATGCTTAAGCGTTTATCAATATTTGTTTCAAACTGAACATCTGCATATGCGCCCGGCTTTAGATGACCGCCAACATTATCCAGCACCAAGCGCACCTGACCTGTTCTGCTATTAACATTAATTGTCGGGTGGATGTAGTCAACTTGTGCTGTACGCTCTAAGTTCCCTAAATTAGGAAATGTTACAGTTGCCTGACTACTTTTTGTTAAAAACTGCAGATCCTTTTCAGCAACGCTCACATCAATCCAAACACTGCTGTAGTTTTGAATCGTCGCAATCTGCATTCCGGGTTTTATATAACTGCCTTGGCTCACCATCAGCTGGCTCACAATTCCATCCGTTTCTGCATAAAATGGTAAATATTCCATTTTCTTACGACTAACACGTATTTCATCAATGGCTTTCTGACTTACCCCTAGAGATTTCAAACGTTTTGCACTTGAATTCATACGTCCTTTTACTCCAGTTGCAATAGATGAAATATAATCCTGCTGAGCAGAAATAAGGTCTGGGCTATATAGCGTAAAGAGTAAGTCACCCTGTTTAACTTCATCACCTATAGCCGTAATTTTAAGGTCTTCTACCCAACCTGCTACACGCCCTGAAATAGCATGAGTGAGACGCATGTTCTCTTTAATAAGACCAAAGCTTCTCACATGCGTTCCAAAATGCGCCGCTTCTGCTTTTTCAGTTCTTACGCCAATGTTCTGAATTGTTTCTGGTGGAATCGTAATGGACTTACGCTTATTCCCACTCATGTGCGCACTATGATCCTCTTCCATGTCACCTTCCTCTGAGCTTTCCATGGGTACTAAATCCATGCCACAAATCGGACATGTTCCCATTTCAGTTGAGATATAGTGTGGATGCATTGGGCATGTATATTTTTGTGCTTGTGCCCATACAGGGCTTAACGTAAGTATTAACATTACGAGAAGTATTTTAATTATTCTCATTGTAAGATCTTTCTATAATATGGCTATTAAACTCTGCTGAAAGGCGAGCATATCGACTGCGCTGCTTCGCAAGCTGAGATGCAATAGTGAGTTCATCAATTTGTGCATCTAAAACACTTTCTAATGGCGCATTACCTGATTCATAGTTTCGGTTTGCTGCCTCTACCATTTCTTGAAGCGATGCTCTCTTCCCTTTCAATAAAGCAATATTGTCCTGCGCAACTTCACGCTCAGCTTTCAATTCAGACATACGCTTAACCCAGTAGCGAGCAGTTTCATCGTAAGCAAACTCAGCACTACGTTTTTCTGCTTGTGCTGCACGTAATTTAGGTTTTTGGTTCTTCTTGTACCAAAGAGGAATAGAGACTGTTGCTTGAACACTAAACCAGTCATCACCAGAATAAGTGCTGCCAGATTCCCGTTGTTTATAAAGAGCTTGAATGCCGTAATTTGGCTTAAAAGCAGCCAGAGCAGCATCAGTGCCTTTAGATGCAGCATTGACACTTTCAGATGCAATTGCGACAGGATACAAGGAAGCCTGCTCTCTATGCCAAGCAACATCTGGCAAAGCAGGTAATTCAAGATGGGGCACTTCTCCAACTAAAAAGATAAGCTCCTCTTCAATGGAAACACGCTCAGCTTTTAAACCATTTAAGTACTGCTCTATTTCTGTTCGTTCCACATCAATCTCAGAGAAACGTCCATAAACAGGCTGCCCTGCTTCTAACTGACCTTTAAGGTCATCCTCCATGAGCTTGTAATAACCAAGCTGCTTTTTAGCAAGCTTTTCGAGCTTTTTAACTTTATCTAACTCACTTAACTCGCTTAATAAAATAGCTTTTAAACGCTTTTGCGTGTACTCCGCCATAAGCTGTTGGCGCTTAGATAGCATAACTTGCTTTCCAGCTTTAGCTTTGCGAAGCGAATAGCTTGGTATTTGCTGTTTAAAACCTATTGTTTTTGACGTTGGTAAAAACCTATCAAACTTTGGCGAGTTTACTGGCACATTATCAACTCCCAGAATGAGCTGAGGGTCAGGTAGACCCATTTCAGAAATAGACAGCTCTTTAAGTTTATAGCTTTGCTCTAATATCTGCGTAACTTGAGGATGTTCTTCAAGTTTTTCAAGATACTTTTGTAGTGCTTGCTCCTCTGTATGCGCTTGAATAGAAGCTAAAAGCAGAGTCACAACACCAAGATATTTTATAATCATAATAATTCTCCCGGTCATAAATTAAGGGGCGGCTGGCAAAAAGATGCACGTATCCCACAAGAACACAACAACTGTGTCAATTTATCTAAGAGAGGAGTTTAGGAGGATGCTCGATACCCTGCAGGCCAGCAGAGTGGTAAAGAACAGCTTTAAGAAGGTTGTTTTGTGTATGTGTTGGCAGAGCTGCTGCTTTATGATTTAAAATCATACTCTGCGTTGGAACTTTACAGTGATCACAAGCACACGTATCACATTCCATAGTATTTTGTGCATGCTTATTCGCATCCATATCAGCGTCCATGTCCATCATGTCATGGCATGGCACATCAGAGGACACAACATTTGATGACAACATCTCAATGCAATCACATAAAGACAATGAAGTAACCGCATACGCATTCAGCGTAAATGCAAGCATAACCAGCGCAACCAGTATGTTTTTTATATACTTCATCATTCCACTCTAGCACCTCTATTTATGAGTTGCTACTTATTTTGTTTATTTAGTCTGGCTGCTTATGCATGTTGCTACAAATAATTTTTTCCAGAACCTAACAGACTGACATACTAAAAATTTAAATTTCTGATATTACAAACTCAAACATTCTTCAAGTTTAGCTCTTCCATATACAGCCATATAAATCATTTTATTTTTGCAAAGCTATGGTTGTACCAAACAGTACTCATAACACATCAGAGAGTAGCTTATCATTCGAATTTGAAGAGGTATTAATTACAAGAGTAGCTAACTATTAATAGAGTATAGATTTAACAAGAATTTTTCATAAATCTAATACTCAATATCTTATCTCAACATCTCATTACTATCAAGAATAAATATCACCAAACATAAGAACAAGTAACTTAATCTAAGTAGATATACTGCTACTTATCAATACTTATACTTACTAATAAATATACTATATAAATAATATTATAATTATTCTAAATAAGACCCTATAAAACTATATAGTCCTATATACAAGGGGGAAGTGTAGATTTATATATATATTTATATATAAGAAATCCTCTGTATTAAATTTTGAGACTATTTTCAAAAAAACTTATGAATATCTTTGAAGTCACAATAGATAGAAAGTAACTCTTGATTTCCCCCTAGGGGGTACCTACTGAGGTTCTTTGAATAAAGATATAGCTCTTAACTTTTGTTCGAGGGTATACCCATCATTATACCTTTGGGTAATAGTTTTCTTGCCATGACCAACAACGCTTGCAATTAGGGCCTCTTTTTCATCAGCTCTTTCAAGAACAGAAATAAAGGTTCGCCTTAAACTATGCATATCAACGTGCTTACTCTTCAAACCTAACTTAGTCAAAAAACCATTCTTGTTGTCATTGAACCAGCGACTTACATTCTTAGCATATGTACCTCTATTTGGCTGGTAGTTAAGTTCAGGAAACAGCCTCTCCGAACCCTCTTGCCTAATACTCTCCACATACTCCAAGAAACCTAAACCTACAAGATGCAGGTGAATGGGAACATGCCGCCTACTGGAGTCAGTCTTAATGCTCTGATTTTCAAACCTGTCACTGATTTCTATGTAGCGGATTCCATCCTCTTCATGAATATTCTCAACATACAGCTGAGCAATTTCATTAAGCCTCGCACCAGAAAACATGAGGATCATTGTGATCCAATAATTGTGAATTTTATTACGCTTAGACTCGGCACAAGCGGCTCTGTATTGTTGAAGGGACGTGTAAAGGGATAGTAATTCGTCTTTTTCAAACCCTCTGACTTCTCGGGAGCCTGTATTCCCTTTAAATTTAACAGAATCAAACAAAGGCTCTTTACAATATCTCTGTCCCTTACACCAAGCGAAGAAGCTACGATAGAATGACACATACTTCTGTTTAGTTGGTATAGCCTTGTTTTCAGCATCTAGCGCATCCCTAACCAAGTCCACCTGCTCATATGATAAACTTCCTACAGCAACAGACTCACCAAGAGTCTTATACAGATACCTTACATATGTTTGATAATCACGCTGAGTAGATGGAGTCCAAACATTACTATTCTCTTTGAAATATCTATCTACAGCATCTGATAAGGAGATCAGCCCTCTCTGACTAATAGGAGACGCATGAGAAGTATTTACAGACATAAGGTTACTCACTGTATAAGCAGGGTCGGAAAGCTCTTCATTTAGCCTTACACGCTCTTTATTATAATGAGCAAGTCCCTTAAGAATTTCATCATACACATCAGAGTCATTGCAACCCTCTAGGCCAGCCTCTTTCTTAATATCTTGAATAACATTGCTGGCAAGCAAGTGTGCCTGCCCCTTCTCAATTCGTAAAGCAAGCTGCTCTGACTGAATAACCTCCTCTGAAGAGAGCAAACCACCCTTATGCATATCAGCTCTATCAGCCTCCAGCATATCCTTAAAGCATTTCTGTATAAGCTGTTTCTTCTCAATGTAGTCCACTGGTAAACCTTCAAGGTAAGTTATCAATTGGCGTACAGCATACCTCAGACGTGCTGAACAAGCCAAGGCCTCCTTACGGCAGCTTGTCTTGAGACTCACCTGAATACTTTCACGCCTACGCTGCGGGTGGATAGAAAGCGGTATAGGATACCGGAAGTAGTACACACCATGACGTGATTTAAGTAGATATGAAGGATTATAAACCATAATTGTAGCACCTTTGTGTAGCACCAGATGCAATTCGTACAATTAAGTAATTGATTATAAAGAAAATGGTGCCGTCGAGAGGACTCGAACCTCCACACCTTGCGGCACTAGCACCTCATGCTAGCGTGTCTACCAATTCCACCACGACGGCAAGCTCGGCTTGTTCTACTTTCACTCCCACAAACATTGCTGTTACTTCTAGCGGTTGTTTGTGCTTGTAAAAAGCAGTACACTTTGCTTATTCACGATTTATAGCAAGGAAACGCCAGTGACGCAAGCACCAATCCGTATTATTCATGTCGGACAAGATGTCCCTTACGAGGACGTGGTAAAGCTGCAAGAAGATGCTGTGCAAAATGTGATAAACGGTGGTGAAGAAGTCATCTTTTTTGTGGAGCACGCCCCTGTTTATACTGGTGGAACATCGTTTGAAGAAGGCGCAGTTGGCTCAATTGGCGATATCCCCCTCGTTCATACAGGCCGCGGTGGTAACGTGACTTATCACGGCCCTGGCCAGCGTGTTATTTACCCCATTTTAGACCTCACCAAACGTGGCCGAGATATTCGTGCTTACATTTGCATGCTACAAAAGTGGATGAAAAGCATGCTTGATGAATATAACATTCCAACAGATATCTGCGATGAAATTGGAGTCTGGGTACCTATGCCTTCAACCGCACCAAAGGAGCAGAGATCTATCCTAGGAAAAAGCCCACAAGTGGGCAAGATTGCTGCCATTGGTGTACGTGTACGCAAGTGGGTGACCTTCCATGGTATCGCACTGAATGTAGATCCCAATATGGAGCACTTCACACGCATTACCCCATGCGGCATTACTGATAAAGGCGTTTGCGCTATTAAACACTTTGCACCAGATGTCACCATGGACGAAGTGGATGAAAAACTAAAGCGCCATATGATGACGCATTTAGGCGCTTAAAGCAGAGACGCAATACTTGATGAGCTGCCGTTTTGAATATCTGTGAGCAAAGACCCTAAATCATTACGGTTACTACCTTGATCTTCCCCATTCAGAATACTCAAAAACAGAGATGTCGTTTGCGCACGAGACTCAAGAAGGAACGAACTCATAGAATTGGCTTCTGCTTGCTCAAACAGTTCCGCAAGTTCATTTAAAAGCTTTTCTGCTTCACTCTTTTCAGCAGCGCTTAGTTCACGTGCAGGCTTTTCTGTACCGTACTCTGTAAAGGCATTATCAATATTTTGAGCAATCACTGCAGCGCGCTCTGTTTCAGATGCCGAAAGCGACCCTCCACCAGAGACAAGCTCAGCCAGCACTTTAAACTGTGCGATCACATCTTCTTGAATATCAGCGGGAAGGTCTGCAATATTATGACTTGATCGCACGCGGCTCTGATCTAACAGCACATCAAGCTCAGCTGTTAAGCGATTCATCTCTGCCTGCTGTTCATCTGTTGGCTCAACTCCATCAGGAATACCTTCATAAATGCTAGAAAGCTCTGTAATGATCTCCGCACCTGCGGCACGGTTTTCTTCTGTCATATACAGATACGCCTCAGATGGTGGAACTGTTTCAACATCGTAAATATCGTCAAGCTTTGCTGTGATTTCAGAAATTTGCGTAATTTCACCCTGCGTCAGCTGGCGCCCACCCAGTTGCGTTTGAATCGTGTTTAAGTGGCTTGTGAGGTTATCAATACGCTCAAGCGCTGCACGCGCCTCAGGAGACAGCGAAACTGCATCATCTTTCCAGTTGGTTTCCTCAACAATTGCACCTGTCTCAGTGTTCACACGTACACCCGCAATTTCTTGCGTGTTTTGTGATCCTGTTAAAAGGTTATTTGTGTAGCTTGTTAAGCTTTGTAATGAAGATGAAATCATCTCAGCGTATCCTTTGTTTAAACATACAGATAAATACGCAAGATATAGGCCAAAAAGAAGAGCCCTGCAGGGCTCTTACTTAATCATCTTCTTGTTTGCGGAGGAAATCAAACAGGTCATCAATGTTAGATGTGTCAGGCTTTTCTTCCTTCTTCTCAGCTGGTTTCTTCGCCGCTTCACCACGCACAATTGGAATTGGGTCCGATTGTGGCAGGTCCATCAGTTTATCATCTGCAGGCGCTTCAGATTTCGCCTCACCGTCTTTTTTGAGGAAGTCAGATGGCAGCTCTTTCTTCGGCTCTTCATCGCCAGTGGCTTTCATTGCCCCTTCAACAAGCTCTTCATTTGAACGTGTCTTTGTTGGCGCACTGTCTGAGCCTTCTGGCACAAACAGGTAACATTCTTTTGTAAAGCCATGCGGTGGTACTTTACCAACCTGTGCACGCTTACCAACCCAGTCTTCAAACTCGTTAAGGACACGGTCTTTTGTACCAATTGTGTTCTTAAGTCCAATACCAACACTACTGTTGAACGAAACAAGATCAGCAAGGACAGCTTCTTTGGCTTCCATCAGCTTCACACCCTTACCACGGCCAAGAACACTGATCTGATCACGATCAAACATCAACAGACGACCATTCTTGTTTGTGAGTAGGCATGTTGACAGACCAACCATATCATACGGTGCTTCCACCATAAACTTAGCCTTATCGCCTTTGGCAACGTTAATAATTTGCTTACCGTTCTTGGTTTGTGAGAACAGGTTATCTTTTTCAACAAGGAAACCAAAACCACCTTCGCTTGCCATCAGCACATACTGAGATGACGGCACAAGCGCTGTCACAATTTCTTGACCAGGTTTTAGATCAATACTGACATTAATCGGCTCACCAAAGCCGCGCCCGTCAGGAAGCTTAGAGCCATGAAGTGTGTAAACCTTACCATCACTACTTAGGAAACAGATGTTATCCGTTGTGTAAGCCGGGATACGTACAAGCTCATCATCACCCTCTTTAAAGCGGTATGTCGTGTCAGCAGAGCTGTGGCCCTTCATGGCACGCACCCAACCTTGCTGAGAGAGCACCATTGTAATTGGCTCTTTCTCAATCTGGTCTTCAAGAGAGACAACAACTGCCTCTGGTGCACCCAGTACTTCTGTACGACGCTTATCACCAAACTCTTTTTCCATGTGCTGAATTTCTTCAGTCAAAATGCGAGTTTGCTCTTCGTAAGAGGCGATAATTTTTTCTAAGCCAGCAAGTTCAGCAGTCAATTCATCGTACTCACGTTGAATTTCCATTTCTTCTAGCTTACGCAGACGGCGCAGGCGCATGTTCAAAATGGCATCAGCCTGAATCTGATCAATCCCGAAGCGTTCCATCATAATTGGCGCTGGATGATCGTTCTCTTTAATAATCGCAATCACCTCATCAATGTTGAGGTAAACAATCTTGTAGGCTTCAAGGAGGTGTAGACGCTCAGCGATTTTACCACTGCGCCACTTAGATTTACGCACAAGCACCACACGACGGTGGTCTAGGAATTCATCCAGAGCTTCCTTCAGGCTCACACATGCAGGTGTACCGTTAGAAAGAATCACGTTCATGTTTAGTGAGAAACGTACTTCAAGGTCTGTGAGCTTAAAGAGCGTTTCCATAAGAGCGGCGGCATCAATTGTGCGGTTCTTTGGTACAAGTACCATACGGATGTTTTCATCCGACTCATCACGCACATCTTCAAGCCATGTAATCTTTTTCTGGTGCATCAGGTCAGCGATTTTCTCAATCACTTTACTCTTCTGCACTTGGTAAGGCATTTCCTTAATAATAATTTGGTACTGGCCACGATCCAGTTTTTCAATCTCGTATTTTGCACGGACACGCATGCTGCCACGGCCTGTTTCATAAGCCTTAACAATCGTTGCATGGTCTTCGTTTAGCGTACCACCCGTTGGGAAGTCTGGGCCTTTTACACTGCGCATCAGTTGTGCTGTTGATGTTTCTGGCGCTTTCAAAAGCGTCAGCATCGCTCGGCAAAGTTCACCCACGTTATGCGGTGGAATGTTTGTTGCCATACCTACGGCAATACCCGTTGTCCCGTTTGCAAGTAAGTTCGGGAAAGCAGCAGGCAACAGCATTGGCTCTTCATCTGAGCCATCGTATGTTGGCATAAAGTCAACGGTGCCAGACTCTAGGTCACGCATCATAGCAATGGCAACTTTGGTCATACGAGCTTCCGTGTAACGCATCGCCGCGGCGCCATCACCATCAATCGAACCGAAGTTCCCCATACCATCAACCATTGGGTAACGCAGAGAAAAATCCTGCGCGAGACGCACCATTGCATCGTAAACCGATTGGTCACCATGTGGGTGGTATTTACCAATCACGTCACCGACGACGCGGGCACACTTTTTGTAACCTTTATCTGGATCAAGGCGAAGCATACGCATTGCGTAAAGCAGGCGACGCTGTACAGGCTTAAGACCGTCACGAACATCAGGTACAGCACGAGACATAATGGTTGAGAGCGCATACGTGAGGTAGCGACTCTTCATCTCATCTGCAAAATTACCTTTAACGATCTCTGTCATAAATACACCTAATATTTGTTTGGCACTGCGCTCTCATCAGCGCAAAAGCGTGGTTTTGCTCGATGCTCACACGTGGCTGTGGCAATCCGTGCCCCAGCTCGCTGGGTTTAGGCAATTGCCTAAACAGCTCTAAAACCCTTTGAATTTGGCGCATTATAGGGCTTTTCGGGGCTTTCGTAAAGGATCAGATACCTGTTTTTATGAGATTTTTTGCTTAAAATAGGCGCATTTTAGGTAAGGGCAGCAATAGAGTAGGCTACTTTTGTTTTTTCTCGCCCACTTAAACAGCCCGAATACAGCAAATCATATTTATGAATATTCGCAGCATTCACTTCTACGCAGTGCACTAACGTCCCCGGAACAAATTGCCATTCTTCATAAGCTGGCCCATAACATGCGCTCGGCAAAATCTCGTAAATATCCTCTTTGATATACCTTGCTAAAACAGGGCGGTAGCACCACTTGCCCAGCAGGCACACCGCAACTTCTCTTTTCTCGAGGCAAGATTTCAAATAGATCACGACATACATGTCTCACAGAGACACGGTCACCCTTTTTCAAAAGGGTTGCATCCACCTGCACAAGATTCACATCAACATATATATCTTTTGCAAGAGGGTACATGCGATTCAAAACGTATTCTTCAAGACCGTAGCGCTTAATATAAGATATGATTAACCTTGCCTTAAACATAACTATTTAACCAACTCATAAGACTTCTTTTCGTATAACTTAAACACAAGACGTCCTTTACCTTTATTCAGATATAGACATATGTTTATAATACTGCCACACATGACAAACACAATTTAAAATTGCAGAAACAATGAAAAAGCTCTTTATTCTTTTAACATTGGTAACAACGCCTTTCACATCAATTGCTCAAACACAGGCTGAAATGAATATGGATGCACTGGAAACATTGAAGTCCTATAAAAGAACAGAGCAACTTGTATTGAATGGTGCTTTATCAAGAGCAACCCCAACACAACAGAAAAAACTCCAAAGAATGCAAGAACTCTGGGAAGAATACACCAGAATCTATTCTTCACTATATATAGAAGGGCATACGGGGAGCGCACGCCCCATGTGTGCAAGCTATGTGCAAGAGGCGCTTACCAACCAAAACGCTCAGAATCTAAAGAGCCTCATCACAAGAGAAGAAGGCGATGTTTGTACCCCTGTTTGGATGCTAAACTAGGGCTCCTTCCTAAACAGTGCCTCCTCTCGGGCTCTCCGCTTAATCAACCCCCTACTTACGACCTTCTTGCCATCTACAGTAATCTTGTTCCATCGTTTAAATTCACTAGCAGCTTCATCATAAGCGCCGTTATTTAAACGTTTGATTAATGTTGAATCTTCAAAATTTTTAGCTCCCACGTTGTAGCCAAACGATACTAAGGCATCAAACTGGTTTTGATTAAGAGGAACGCTAACATGAGTACGCACCGCATCTGTTGCAACTTGAACATCTCTTTTCAGCAAGTCTTCAGCCTCTATTTCTGAAATCCCTTCAGAAAAATCTTCACCAGACTGAATTAAATGCCCGTACCCAATAGTAGGAAGACCTGCCTGTATAGAGGTTTGAAGGGTGTGAATTTAAGAATCTTTAGTTTGTGCAAGCGCAATCAAATGACGTCTCGCATCACTCTTTTTGCCATCTAGTGCACGCTCTAGAAAGTGACCTGTGAGGGTAAATACATCCTGAATGTCTTCGCTTTTACCGCCAAATACCTTATGGAGAGGAAGAAGCTTATCGCGATACGGCGCACCAGCTACTTCACCCACCGCGCGGCCACTACGCGGAGACACATAAGCCAGCTGCTCGCCTTCGCTTTCCACCACCGCCTGTTCGGGTTTGAGAGAGAGACCATAGCCCAGTTCAAGCAGAAGCTTAAATTCAAACACACCAAACTTTGGCAGAAGTGCGCCTTCTGGCATGGTGCACACATCTCTGAGGAAGCTTTCAGTATAGCCGTAAAAGGCTGTGTGAGGATCATCACTTTCAAAAGATTTAAGAATAAGATCAGAAACAGCACTCACTGTAGTGAGGCGCTCCTCACTCATCATACACTGTGCAGCCACAGGGTGCTCAAGTTCTACAGAGAACGTCCCAAGTTGGGTTTCTAGCCTGCGGTAGCGAGTAATGTTCACCACATTACCTTGTTGAAGCGCATTCATCTTTTTCTTTGCCGCCTTCACCATGCCACGGCTTACACCCCACTCTTCACTAAACACAGTAAGGAGCACCGCGTTCTCATTATAAGGTGCAGCTTTTAAAACAATGGCTTTGGTACTTTGGCTTGACATAATATCTTACTCTACCTTAAACCAAGGCATACACACCATCTTTTTTACGTTCCTTTGGAGATTCCTCATGGAAAGTTTTGCACTTCAAAAAAAACCTTTAAAGGCAAATGAAGCAGCCCTAAGCAAGTGATTTGAGCATATTATGCTCATCGTTACGGTGGCTTCTATTGTTACAGGGCTTATCTGCACACTCCTTATCAATGGCCTTCTCTATCAATATTGGAGCAGCAACCTCCCCGGCATAATGAAAAGCGCTGCAGGGCCCTTAACATTGGTTTTCTCGGTCATGCTATTTATGACCTTCTCCCAGCTCGCAGCCATTGCGTATTGCGGCATTCTGCAACGCCTAGGCCTCACAGACACATGGAAGTTTTGGATATATATGGATACACGTTAACCGACTCAAAAACACAGCTTCATGCTGTGTTTTTTTTATTTATTTTCACCTCGCCCCTTGATCTGCACAAAAAATAGGCATATATATCTTAAAAGCAAACGATCAAAAGGAAACACTGAATGATCAATACCGCTAGCACCTCTACATTCAGCCAAGCTGAATCTTTGATTCAAGATTTTGAATCTCAAACCCAAATGAATGCCGTAAAAGACTTTGCCAGACGCACTCTTAACCTAGAAGAGTACGAATGTTCATTGATCTTTATGAGTGAAAACAGCCATGTCTACCTTATGAAGGACGGCTCACTTGTACTTGAAGCCCTTACAGAGAGCTCAGTACATGCCATTACAGCAGACGAGCTTAAAGAAATGGCTCGCGCTGAACGCATGGCACCTAAGGGGTCTATTCCAGATGTCATTAACAACAAGGCCATTGATGAAGCCTTTGCACGTGCAGCCAGCATGAGCGATGCTTCTAAAGTGCCTCTACTTTGCAAAGCAAACACCTTCAACATGACAAGGGCTCTGCTTGAGAACCCAGTTGAAGTGATGGCACAAGCCGCTTAATGCGCACACATTTAAAACCCTCCCAAACCATGGGAGGGTTTTTCTTGCAGTATAGGGGCCGGATCCCTATAATGGCGCCAACACAAGCGAATATGAATGTGTCACAACCAAATAGGATAAAGGATGAAAGGACGTCATGATGTCTGTAGAAACAATTCAAAAAAACGGTTATGAAACAATTGTTAAAGCCACTGACCCAGAAAGCGGTCTAAAAGCGATTATCGCTGTTCATAACACCAATCGTGGTCCTGCCGTTGGAGGTACTCGCCTTTATCCATACTCATCTGAAGAAGAAGCTATGACAGATGTTCTTCGTCTTTCTCGCGGTATGACTTACAAATCAGCTCTTGCTGGTATCCAGTTTGGTGGTGGTAAGTCTGTTATTATTGCTGATCCAAGCAAAAAGAGCCCAGAGCTTCTTAAAGCGTTTGGTAAGTTTGTAAACAGCCTAGAAGGTAAGTACTTCTGCGCTGAAGACATGAACACAACACTTGCAGACATGGACACAATTAAAACAAGCACAGACTTTGTACTTGGCCGCGCAAGTGGTGACCCTTCTCCAATGACAGCGCTTGGTATCTTCATTTGCCAAAAAGTTGCTGCTGAAGAATTCATTAAAACACAGATGTCTGACCTGACAGTTGCGATCCAAGGTGTCGGTAACGTTGGTAAAAACCTTATTAAATGGCTTACAGAAGCTGGCGTTAAAGGCGGTAACATTACAATTGCTGATGTCAACCAAGACGCTCTTACTGAAATGGCAACAACATACGGCTGCACAGTGGTACCAACTGAAGACATCCACAAAGTGCCATGCGATATCTACGCGCCATGTGCAATGGGTGGTATCCTGAACGAAACAACAATTCCAGAGCTGAACTGTAAAGCTGTCGTTGGTGGTGCAAACAACCAACTGGCCACTGAATCAGACGCTGACCTTCTACAAGGCCGCGGTATTCTGTACGCACCAGACTACCTTGTAAACGCTGGTGGTATCATTAACGTGTACTACGAAAACCTAGAAGGTGGTTATGAGAAAGACCAAGCTCTTAAATCAATTCACGGTATCGGTGATACACTGCGTGAAATCTTTGCGATGGCAGAAAAAGAAGGCATCCTGCCTGCAGAAGCTGCTGACCGCGTTGCTGAAAGCCGCTTTACACACTAAGCGCTTACATGCGAAACCATTTAAAAGCCGCTCCTTTTGGGGCGGCTTTTTTGTTGCTATAAACCTTTTCTTTATGTATACCACGGAGTATTCTTTATCTGTGTCCCTCTTTCATGAAAGGAATAAAACCATGAAACTCGACCTGACAGGCTTCAAAAAAGACACCCCTGCCAAGGCGATCATGTATTTTCGTGGAGAGTTTAAATTCCTCTCCAACATGGAACCTTGCAGCGTCACCCTGCCTGCTGAACCGGAGTTTGGCCTACCCGCCATTGAGTGCGGCAGCACTGAAAATGCCTACATGGCATGGAAAAGTGTCGATCCAGAAATTCGAGCTATGCTGGCGACTATGGACCCGAAGGAAGCCAAAACCTTCACCCATGAAGATGATTTCATCACCCGTCCTGACGACAGCCCTGAAGGGCGCATTGCCATCATGACGGAAGTTAACAAGCAAAAGTACTCAGAGCGAAACCCTGAACTTCGCGCAAAGCTTCTGGCAACAGATGATGCGCCGCTTTTTGAAGGCAATATCTGGGAAGATAAATTCTGGGGCATTGACCTTCTGTACGGCAAAGGTGGTGAAAACTACCTTGGCCGCATCTTGATGGCCATACGCTACGATATCCAACTGAAACAAAGACTTTTTCAACGATAAATAAAAGCCCCGTAATGTACGGGGCTTTTGTTTATTTAAAACTTAGAGTTTTTCGCCGAGAATATCAGCGAGCGGTTTCAGTCCGCTCCCATATCTGCGCCATTTATCTACTGAACCTGTGTAAATCGGCTGACGCACTTGGTTGAGGCTCGCCGTATGTACACTTCGTGTTGATTTATGGAATTCAAGAGCTTCTTCTACCCATTCCAGCCCCACATATGCAAACAGCTCTTTACTCTCTGCTTCTTGATCAGCCACCATATCTTCATATTTCACAGTGTAAATATCATCAAATAGCTCATGCCAATACGCCATCAGCTCCTCATGCATCATGTAGTAACGCCCCAGCTCATCAAGGTCATAGCTGAAACCTTGGCCATGTGTGAAGTTCTTCTGGAAGCAAGACAGGCACGTATCCATACCGCTACGCTCACAATGAATAATCTTCGCTTGCGGGAACATGAGCTTAATAAAGCCAACAAGCAGTGCATTTGATGGCATCTTATCGCTCACAAACTTGGCACCACTTTGCGGGTCCTCTGCACTTGCGAGCGCGAGGTACTCCTGCGCCCATGTTTTCAGCTTATCTGCCGTTACAGGCTCTGCCCAATCAGAAAAATCTTTAAAGAGGTTATTGGTTTTCTTGAGGCCTAGTACTTGTTGCAGGTGGTTTAACTCCCCTGCGCCATATACATCGGCACTGGTTGAAAGTATCTGCTCCACAAGCGTTGTACCACTACGCGGCATACCCAAAATAAACACGGGCTTTTCTGTTGAAAGACCGCTACCAGAAAGCTCTGCCACTTTCTCTTTTGTAAAGAAGGACTTCATCGCTGAGATATGCGCGCGCGTGTTTGATTCCTCATAAGAGAGGAACGGACGCTTCAAACGGCCTGCCGTTTTCAGAAGCTCCAAACTCTCTTCGTACATCTTGCTGTTCTCATAAATCGCAGCAAGTGTGTAAGCCGCTTTGTATTTATCAGGGTTTGTATCCGGCAATGTTTCAAGCGCTTTCCTAATATGCGCAACATTCTCATCATCGCTTTCAACCTTCTTAATACGGATACGCTGATACTGTAGCCCCATATCATCAGGGAAAGCCTTTACACCCTCTTCAATAATCATGCTCGCCTGCTGCTTGTGGCCTAGCTGAAGCTGAACACTTGCATAAGCATTATACAGCGGTGCAACGCGGTAGCCTGCATTGTAAAGGTCTGCAAAGTAGCGAAGCGCCTCTTCACCTTTACTTTGGCTATTAAGAAGTAGACCCATGTAGAGTTTCGCCATCAGAAACTCTGGCGCAATAGATAGCGCCTTCTTCAAATCCATTTCAGCCAATGGATACTGACGATGACGTAGCCTCACGACAGCGCGGTGTACCAGTGAAATAGGTAAGTTCTCATCCAGTGTAAGCGCCATATTTAAATGATGAAGAGCCTCATCATCTTTATGCTGTTCCTGTGCACATACGCCAAGCCCCTGCAAAGCATGGACATGCCCTGCGTCATGGTCAAGTGCATCCTGAAATGCCTTTTCCGCCTCAGCATAATTCAACGCCTGCAAATATACATTCCCCAGTGTTGTCCAGTACACCGGCGTGCTACTGTGGAGCTCAAGCGCCTTTTTTGTAAATTCTTCTGCCTTTTCATAAGCGCCACGTCCAAGCTCAATTTGGGCCTTCATATGCCATGCATCAGGCATGCTTGGTTGGTGCTGAAGCACCTCATCATACATCGTCTCAGCTTTAGATAAATCACCCTGTTGATGAGACAAAAGGGCATCTTGAAGAGTTTTTACAGCTTGTTCTGGCGTCATTTTTTTTGCTTTTTTATTTACGCTTTACTTCCCAACAGGCTTGCGTTGGTCCTGAAACAAAAGCTTAGCTTTTTATTTTTTTAATAGCGCACTTCTTGCTTATGCGCTTGCGTTGGTTTGGGTATGCTTACGTAGCTTTGCACCATTATATACCAAAACAAAATATGGCACGAGTGCCAAAAGGGCGACCGAAGTCGCCCTTTTGAATTTCGATTATGACATACTACATGAGCGCATGAATAACAGATGCATATTTTGCAGGGTAAGATGCGTAGAGTACTAAAGGGTACTTAAGCAGGTTACCTTGATAAATAGGCGCTGTTAGGCTGCGTTCCTATCCGCATGCATGCGCCAACCCTTCTGCATTTTCTCAATGCGCAGCTGGTGGCAAAGCAAAACGTCAAGTTTAGCAGCCTCTTCAAGTGTCACCCATTTCATGTCCATGCTTTCATGGCTAATTTGCAGAGGAACACTCTCACTCACTTCAAACAAGAAGCACGCATTCAAGTGAATATGCTCAGGTTCAAGCTTGCCGTGCTTCACTTGAGTTGGCTTGTGCATACCGCCAACATCAAACAGCTCCATACCATGTACAGGTTTCAGCTCAGACTCAGGAATCCCAGTCTCTTCTTCAACCTCACGTACCGTGGCTTCGTAAGCATCAGGGCTGCCATCACAGTGTCCACCAGGACCAACCCAAAGGCCATCATCACCGTGCTGAAGCATCAAAATTTTTGTACGTTCAGGGTTTACAATCCAAGCATCACCACAAATGTGGCCCAGCAGGTTTGAGCGGCAGTACGGGTTATCAGACGTATTTAGAAACTGTTCCATCTGCTCAACAAAAGCAGCTTCAAAGTCGTTATAAGGGGTAAAAGCAGCAAGCTTCTTCTTCAGGTCAAAAGTCATGACATCTCCTTTAAGAGTTCGTGAGAGAGTATTGTGCAAGAAAAGCGAACAAAGATCAAAACAGAAACGTACTTTTAACGAAGTTCCTGCAAAAGGTCAATTAGTATACGCCGTCTAGAGCAAGGAAACGCTGACGTCTCGACTTCTTATCGCCTTTAAGATCTTTCAGGTGATCTGTAATAGATTTAGAAACACGCTTAATAGTGAGGTCTTCATCACGATGCGCGCCACCTACTGGCTCTTTAATAATTTCATCAACAACATTCAGCTTAAGAAGTTCGTCAGCAGTCATCTTCATGGCACCAGCAGCTTCACTTGCTTCTTTAGCATCACGCCACAAAATAGAAGCGCAACCTTCTGGAGAGATCACTGAGTACGTGCTGTTTTCAAGCATAAGCACTTTATCTGCTACAGCAATAGCAAGAGCACCACCACTTCCGCCTTCACCCGTAATCACACTCACAACAGGTGTGTTGAGGTTTAGAAGTGTTTCAATGCAGCTCGCAATAGCTTCACTTTGGCCGCGTGCTTCGGCGTCAATCCCCGGGAAAGCCCCTGGTGTATCGACAAAGGTAATGAGAGGCAGGTTAAATTTATCTGCCATTTTCATGATACGTTCAGCCTTACGGTAACCTTCAGGCTTTGGCATACCAAAGTTAAACTTCACACGCTCAGCTGTTTTATGCCCCTTTTGTGTGCCAAGAATAGCAACACTCTGGCCATTAAACTTACCAATACCTGCAAGCATGGTTTTATCGTCTGCAAAGCGACGGTCCCCTGCAAGTGGTGTAAAGTCTTCAATCATCAATTTTACATAGTCTGCAGGCTGAGGACGTGCTTGGTGGCGCGCCACTTGTACACGCTGCCACGGCGTAAGGTTACGGTACAGACGTCTAAGAATTGTTTTTTCCTTCAACTGAAGGCGCTCAATTTCACCATCTACATCCTTAACAGCAGGGTGCTCCACACCTTGCTCTTTGGCTGCACGAAGTTCATCCATTTTAATATGGATATCTTCAATCGGACGCTCGAACTCTAGAAACATCATGGGATGTGTCTTTGCCTTTCAGTTAGTGGAAATTTGAGTTATAAACCAAAACGTCTGATTTGTAAAATTATTGCGTTTTAGATGGCCTTCATATTGGCAATAGGATGAGATGACTCCAAAACAGTGCGTAAACGATCTCTCACGACATCTGTATAAATTTGCGTCGTCGACAAGCTGGCATGCCCCAATAAAATCTGAACACTACGCAAGTCTGCCTCATTTTGAAGCATGTGAGTTGCAAAACTATGGCGCAAAACGTGCGGCGAAATCGCAATGTCTAAATCGTATCCAATTTGTTTACAAATTTGCTGAACTCTCTGCCTTGTCAATGGCTTACGCACATCCTTCGGTGAAGGAAATAAGTAAACAGATTGCTGCTGCCCTAACATGGTCCGACGCGCGCCCTGCATGTAACCAACCACAACAGCACCCGCCATGTCCCCCAGTGGCACAAGCCGAACCTTACCGCCCTTACCTTGAATTTGAATATAAAGATGTTCGCCCGCATCAATGTCGCTCACCTTAAGGCCTATGAGCTCACTTACCCGAAGTCCCATGGAGTACATTAAATAGAGAAGCGTATAATCACGTTGGCCGCGCTCGTCCGTTGTATCAAATTGATCCAGCACTTTACGGACTTGCTCCTTGCTTAAAGCTTTTGGCAGGCTCTTTTTACGTTTAGGAAAAGCAATGCCCTCTGTTGGATCATCATTGCGTAAGTTTTGTTGAATCAAATACACAAAAAATTGGCGCATAGCACTGAGATGGCGAGCCTGTGTATGAGGGTGTTTATCTTGGAACGTTTCTAGATACCCCTTCACGTCATCTGCTGAAAGAGATACCAAAGATTTTTCAAGCACACGCTCCACTGCAAGAAGGTCAAGCTTGTAGCTATTATGGGTATTCATAGAAAGCCCTCGCACAGATAACAGATGATTTAAAAATCCTGCAAGTTCTGGCGAGGGTTGTTGTTTCATATATGAAATTACTGGATTTTCATTTCTGCAACTGCCGCACTCACAAACAGTTTGCGCGCCTCTTCTTGCATACCCATCAGGCGGAATGCAGACGTTACGTTCGCAAGTGTGTTTGTACCGAGCTGGTCAGGTGAGCGCTTGCTGAGTGGTACCAATGCACGCAGCATTGATTCACCAGTACGACCACTGTTTAGGCTAGAACCCAGTAGACGCAGCCATAGGGCACCTGTTTCTTCTGTGTGCATTTCACTTGAAAGCGTGTCGTCAAAACGCAGCCATACAGACTCATCAACAGCCACACCAAGTGCTTCAAGCAAAGTGAGAAGGCGCACAACGTCATCGTTACGAGCCGCAGGCTGAGAGAGTGTCCACTCTGTTGCAGACCCCGCAGTGAGTTTACCGTCCATAACTTCAAACAGTACGTTTACGTCTGCGCGCTGCTTCTTAATACTTTGAGAGAGAGTTTCATTGCCTTTTAGAACTGTCATCCACTGACGCGCCAGCGCAACGTTACCGCTGTTTAGGCTAGATTGGATCACATGTGGCGCAAACCAAGCGAGTTTTACATCTGGTTGAATGCGACGCTTATCTGGGCTAAGAACCACAGAAAGCTTATCAAGGCCGTCTTTATCCGCTTCACCCCAAAGCTTTTTCAAGATCAGAGCACGCTCACTACTCAGGCGTTCTTTTTCAGCCGCCTGCCAGAGAAGAGCACGCGCACGGCTGCCTGTAACATCATCCCCCACGCGTTGCAACGCATGTTTCATAAGCTCTTTATCAAACTGTTGAGCTTCATAAAGCTGAAGAAGAAGCAGGCCATCTGCTGTTTTACCGTAGCTGTTTACAAGACGCTCCACACTGTACAAACGTGTCTCCATTGGCGCACGTGTATTGGTTGCGATAGTACGCAGAGAGACATCGCTTAGTTGGTCCATGTGGTTTTCTGTCAGACGCTCAGGGTAATGCGCAAGCAGAGCTTGGCTCAGAGGGCTCCAACGGCGACCACTATCAAGCAGGATAAAGTTATCGCCTTCTTCTGCGCTCAGGTAATCATCAAGCAGTGTCATCACATCGCTTGCATCTTTCACCTTTTTAGAAATATTCAGGCTCAGCTTTAGACCCGCTTTATCACCTTTCATCGCTTGGCATGTCCAAAGGGCATGTTTCCAGAAAATCGTATCCACGTTTGGAATCATCTCCTGCACGTATGTACAGACTGAAGTATCTCCTTTAAGGAGGCGTGTTTGCACCCAAAGCTCAGGTACACCTGCATCTACAGGCACACTCTCAGGGCTAGCCATACGCTCAACAAGTGTTGTGGCTGCGCCGGCAAGGCCTTGCTGAATCAGTGTGTTGGCACGAACAACTTTCCAGCGCTTTTCATTCATACCTGATGGTGCAAGACCTTCTGGTGCTGGCACATCGCTCAGCATGAGGCGCTCCATAATATCGACCACCATTGGCGCGCTGTATGGCGTTGGTTCAATTTTATTTAGAAGAGAAAGGATTGTTGAAGAATCTGTATTTTGCCACAGATTTACAGGAAGACCTGTTTCATCTGTCTCGGCAAGCACAGGGCGTTGAATCGGTTGTGGTTTGTATGGCTCAGGCGCCACCTCTGGCATTGGGCGTTGCATGCCTTTTGGCTCTGCAGGTACACGCTCTGCTGCACGTTCCTGCGCTTCAAGGCCTTCGGCTTGCATTTCACGGAGAACATTCTCAAGCATATCATCACTCAGTTCAGCAGGGGCTGCTGCAGCTGCACTGCCTTGCAGTTGCGCTTGCTCTGGCGTTGTGCCGCCACTCATTTTAGGGACACGTTTTAGGTCCCCAATGGCAAAGCTTTTAGAGCCAGCTTGTGGTTGAGGCATATTTTTAGGCGTTTCAACTTTTGTTGGTGCCGGAGAAGGAATTTGCTGAGTCGCTGCACGTACGGCAGGTGTACCGTTTAAAAGTGCTTCATCGCTTGCAAGTGCATTCTCATCAATCAGCAGCTCATTCCCAGATGGAGGAGGTGCTAAAACATCCTCACCTGTGAATGATTTAAAGATGCTGCCAATGAGTGATTTTTTCTTAGGAGCTTCCTCCTGAACCTGCTGTGGTCTTGGGAAGTTTGGATCTTCCTGACCAAACAAATATGTCAGCACCATAATGCCAACCATAAACATCACAATCCAACGAAGAATAGCCATGTATTTTTCCTTTTGTTCTTCTCGCGAGAGATAATGTATCATATTCTTCTACTCCAGCAACGGAAAAGACAACATTTTAATTGCAAAAACAAAGGTGTTTTGCTAAAAAGAAAAAACGATGGACATAGACCCCAATTTAGATATTTCGACTTTCAGCCATACCCACCTGTATGATCATAAATTTGACGTGGACGATATTATCCACGCGCTTTGCAGTGCAGGAGACGCATCTTTTGCTGGAAGATTCCTATTAGACACTGAAGAAAAAGAGCTTTTACAAGATACAGGCACACATGCTTCTGTTAAAGAAGGCGACAAAGATGGCCACATTTTTGAAATTACGCCCCTACCCCTTGAAAGTTTAAAAACTGAGCTTACATCTCATGTCATGTTACAGAGACTCACAGAGGAAGACAGGCAAGCTGTGCTGACACAGATTGACACCTCTACTCATATTGCAGACTTCCCCGCTCTTTTTGAGCAGGAACATACTGGCGGCTGGCTCCGTGAGCGCATTAAAGAAAAAGCGCTTGAGTGGCTTGATGCCAGAAATCTTATCCCACCATCAATGGACCACGTCTACGATCGGAATATCTATAAAACACCCCCTGCGAAAACGCAGATTCAATTTACTGAGGAGAACTAAAACGCCATGAGCGACCCCAATGTCACGATGACCTTTGCCACAATTGCAGGACTGATTGCCTGCTCAGGATTCTTTAGTGGTAGTGAAACTGCGCTCATGTCAGCTTCTAAAGCAAAGCTGCACGCTCTAGAAAAAGACGGCAACAAAGCTGCCAAGCGCGTCATTCAACTGACAGAAAACCCAGATGTTCTTCTTTCAACAATTCTACTCGGTAACAACCTTGTAAATATTCTGTCTGCCTCTCTTGCAACTAAACTTGCTCTAGATTTATACGGCGATGCAGGGATTGCGTTTGCAACGATGATTATGACTGTCGTAGTTCTTATTTTTGCAGAGATCTTGCCGAAATCTATTGCCAGCAGAAAAGCAGAAACCTTTGGTATGTTGGTCAGCATTCCCATGTTGTTTATTGTAAAAACTCTCCGACCAATGACTCTTGTTTTACAAGGCATTAACTTTAGCATTATCCGCGCACTAGGATTTAAAGGTGACGGTGATTCATTTGATGAACGTGATGTACGCGGCGCCATTGGTATGGGCCTTGAACATGGTGTCCTTGATGACGGCGAGCAACGCATGCTGGATAGCATCCTTGACCTTGATGATATGGTGGTTGAAGACGTCATGATTCACCGTTCAAGCATTGATGCAATTAGTGCAACGTGCACAACCGAAGAACTTATTGATGCCTTTGCTGAAACAGATTACAGCCGATTACCTGTATATCTAGATGATGAAGATAACATTATTGGTGTCATTCATGTACGTGAATTTTATAATGCGTTACATACGGCACAAAAGAATGGCACGCCATTTGACCCCAACTCTGTCATGAAAAAGCCTTACTTTGTACCAATGACAGCTTCAATTGATGATCAACTGCTTGAGTTCAAACGCCTACGCACGCACCTTGCGCTTGTTGTTGATGAATATGGTGATTTGCAAGGTCTTGTAACACTTGAAGATATTCTTGAGGAAATCGTTGGAGATATTGTTGATGAATTCGATACTCACGAAAACCTTTATAAAGCCCAAAGCGACGGTAGCTTTGTGGTTTCAGGTACACTTACCGTACGTGATGCCAACCGTGAGCTAGACTGGGAACTTCCAGCAGATGATGCTGTTACTCTCGCCGGTCTTGTGATAGAAGAGCTCGGACGTATTCCAAACGTTGGTGAAGAAGTAACGGCCTACGGCATGACCTTCCGCATCATGGCTAAAAAACGCCAAGCAATTGTTAGAATGCTTGCCAAAGTAAATCCGAAAGAAGCTGACGAATAATGACCGTACTGATTTTGCCAGCCCTGATGTTTCTTGCAGGGCTCGTTATCCTTATGAAAGCAGGTGATTATCTTGTTGATGGCGCCGTAAGCATTGCCCATAAATTTAAACTCTCAGATGTCTTTATTGGCGTCGCGATTATTGGCTTTGGCACAAGCTTACCAGAACTCCTCTCTTCGCTGTCTGCCATGAGACTCGGCAGCCCAACTCTTGCTGTTGGTAATGCAATGGGAAGTAACATTGCTAACGTAGGCCTTATTCTTGGTCTAACTTTGCTTGTCGCGGGTACATTTAAACGTGCGGCAGGTCAAGAGCGTGAATATATCTCCATGATGATTGTGACCTTCCTCTTCCTTGGCGCTCTGTTTGTCTTTGATAGCATTAACCTTGTGCTTGCAGGCCTTATGGTTGCAGTACTCTTTGCTTACCTTGCACTTGCTCTAATGGCTGGTAAAAAGAACTTTGACGCCGCTCTCGAAGAAAGTGCTGAGTCTCACGAAGATACAAACATGAAGCGCGCAGGCCTTATGGTTGCGCTTGGTCTACTTGGTCTCTTTGCAGGTGCAGAACTTTTGGTACGTGGCGCAGTTGATATTGCACACTTCTTTGAGGTTCCTGAACGTATTATTGGTCTGACACTCATGGCCATTGGCACAAGCCTTCCTGAGCTTGCCGCCGCCATTAGTGCTGCCAAACGTGGCCGTAGTGCTCTCACATTCGGTAACATTATGGGCTCTAACGTCTTTAACCTACTGGGCGTACTTGGTGTGGCAGGTCTGTTTGGCACCATTCCACTGGTAGAAGGTACTATGACTGATGGCTTTATTATGACTGGCTTTGCCATTGTGCTGATTCCGCTGTTCTGGCAAGCATTTGCTAAAAATGCGTCACGCGTTTGGGGAATAGGCCTTCTTGTGGCTTACTTTGCTTACATTGCAAGCCTAGCCCTGTAGGAGAATACTTTATGAAACACCTGACTGGCCTTTGTTTATTCCTAAGCATCGCCACGATGGTGTTTCTTCTTCCGCTCAGCGCATTTTACTTTAATCTGCTTGACCTTAACCCTGCTGTTTTGCCTGTTTTGCAAGGGCTTTCTGAAGCTGAAACTTTACACCATGTCTTTGTTAATAGTCGTGGGTTTGAGTCTCATGAAATTGAACATTTTGCAGATGTCCGCGCTCTTATTGTGAAAGGGCAAATGCTTCTCCTTTGCACAAGCGTTGTTCTTGTTGGCATCGCTCTCTACAAACCAGAACATCTTAAACATAGTCTCAAACACCCTCTTCTTTATACAGGCGGGCTCGTGAGTTGTGTTGGTCTGGTTTGGATGGTGCTGGGATGGAAGAAACTTACAGCGATTTTACACACCCTTGCCTTCCCTGCTGGCAATTGGCGCTTTTCAAGCAGCAGCCTAACGATTGAACTTTATGGCCGTTCACTTATGCAAACTGGTGTTCTCACCACAGTTGGATTATTACTTTTAATTTCAGTAGGGCTATTTTTCCTACAGAAGAAACTCTCTAAACAACCTCTATAAACAGGATTAAGTGCGCAGCACGTTTTGAGAGTAGATATTTTAATTTGAGCTGCCGCAGAGTAGTCCCGCCCTACTTCAGGCAGAACACAAGTAAAATAGATACCTCAAATAAGCGAGTTTATTCGTCCTCAGGTTCCTCAATATTTAGATACGGCACCCACTGCTCTGGGAAGCGCCCTGTCGGATCAATCTCACGACTGTTCTTCCATAGCTCTCTTACTGTTGGCTGATGTGGTTTACGATTCAGCTTCATCCCTGCTTGCTCAGGTGTACGACCACCCTTCTTTGTATTACAAGGGCTGCAACTGGCCACCATGTTTTTATAACCTCTACCACCGCCTACACACTTTGGAATCACATGATCCAAAGTCAGCGCACCACCTTTACGAATCCCAGGAATATTACCTTCTTTTCCGCAATATTGGCACTCAAACATATCCCTCAAATACAAGTTCACCCGGTTAAAGGCCGGGCGTTGTTGAGGCGTTATGTATTCGTTAAGTACGATTACACTCGGCATATCCATCTCAAAAGAGGGAGAGTGTAAGGTGAGGTCGTAGCTGGCTGCGATGTGGGCTCTGCCCATGAAAAATGCTTTCACAGCATCTTTCCAACTTACCACCGAGAGAGGGTACCAGCTGAGAGGTTGATAGTCTGCATTTAGAACCAACACAGGTTTATTATATCCCGCTGTCATGACGTCTGTCCTTTATCGTTGTTGAAGTCTAGGTCTCCTTATTTGCCATTTTTGATGCATTTTTCTCTTTTGCATCTTGTATTTATCTCTCTTCTATCTTATGTATGTCTCTATTAATATTGTAAGCATAAATTGCCTATTTTTTGTGCAATTTCCACTTATTTACCTCTTGTATCTCTTTCTCTGCACGCACCCTGCGTGGCAGATTCACAACATCCAAGGACACCACCAATGGCTCCATACTCACTCAAAAATGCCCTTAATTTACTTTGGGTTAGCTTAAAAAAGAAGCGGCGAGGCTTCTCCATGGCCATCAACAATGATTGCCTACAAATCCGCGCACGCAGCATGCCTGGGCAAAGTTTTTCTCTCAAACGAGGAGACAAAGCCTGGCAAATCAAAATCCAAGGCCCTCGCAACATGCTGATTGAACTGGAAAACCCTTCCTTGAAGGCCTTGTTCCTTGAGCTTTGTGCCGCCATCAAAGAAGAGCAATGGTGTGCAGAATTTACACCCATCGCTGAATCAGGCGCCGAAGCCTTTGCAGCATAAACGATAGATCAAGCCCCCACTTTGGGGGCTTGCTTTTTGATAACATG
Source organism: Pseudomonadota bacterium (assembly GCA_036141575.1). Taxonomy (NCBI): domain Bacteria; kingdom Pseudomonadati; phylum Pseudomonadota; species Pseudomonadota bacterium. The sequence goes on from JAYZXF010000006.1 coordinate 35,696, forward strand.
GTTGTACGCGACCTGAAAGCTCTGACACAGTTAAAAGAACGCTTCAAATCATAAAACGAAAAAACCCCCTTCGCATACGCAAAGGGGATCTCTCTATCGATTAAAAAAGGGGTTAACCTTCGGCGGGTGCTGCTACATCGGCAGTAGGTGCTTCAGGAGCAGCAGTTTCCGCCACCTGCGCAGGCGCGGCTGTTGCTTTTTTCCGGCGCGGCAGCACAGACATCAGCGCAAAAATCACCAAATAGGCACCAATTGCGCCCAAACCTGACCAAGCCAAGCTTTGAACGTCATCCGTCCGCACAAGCTGGTCAAGTGTCATGCTTTGTGCTTGCAGGCCTTCAACAGCAGCCTGAATGGTCTGGTAAGCCGAGTTATTGCTATATTGCATCGCGGCTTCTGTACCCAGAGGAACAAACAGCAGGCCAGCAAGTATCGGCGACCAACGCGATGCCAGCGCACAAGCAGCCGCAGCGCCTGCTGTGATCGTGAAGAGTGGGTTTCCCTGCACAGCTTGCAGCAAGCCCGTACCGAATTCGGCAATATTGCTGAGCACCAACGATGCCTGGTCAGCAAACGTCAAAGTGGTTTCGGTCGCGGAAGTTGCCACAGTTTCATTAGCCATCATGTATTCTCCTTATGAGGCGTGGATAGAAAAAGGAAAGCTCCCCCAAAAGGGCGGAGCGGTATATTCATTTGCAGAGGGGAATATAGCGAGTTTTCCTGAACTTGCAAGGGGTTTTTACACAAAAGTATACATTTTCATTCTGAAAGCTGTTCTTCGTAGCGCTCCCAAGCCTTTTTAGCGTACTCAAAGCTAAAGCCACGACCAATCAGGAAGCGTAGCCCTTTATCTTTAATTTTTTGTTTTTCGGCGTATTCATCAGGCAAAGTGCCATCTGTCTTACGACTCATCCAGCGTTCTAAAAGCTCAAAAGCACGGTCATCTTCACTCTGCTCTTCTTCTTCAAGGTCATATGATGCCTGCTCAATAAGTTCACGTGGCAAACCTTGCTGCTTTAATTCTTGTGCAATACGCATCCAACCCCAGCCAGACACATTACGACGGTATTCGATGCGCCCCTTAAGGTACTTTTCATCATCCAAATATTCCATCTCATAGAGGCGGGCGATTGTAGCAGCAATCTCTTTTTCGTCATACTTTTTAGCCGTGAGTTTTTCTACCATCATGGATTCAGATACATTACGGCGAGCCAGAATATCAATGGCAGCTTCAGTGCAAGTACGCTTAGGCTTGCGCTGCCTTTTCTCTTTCTTAGGTTTGTCTTCCCAAGACTCAGTGGATGATTTGCGCGTATACTTGCCCCCCCGAGGCTTTCTCTGCTTTTCTTCCGGTGTATCAGGTACATCCGCCAAAGACACAATAATCTTGTCTAAATCCAACTGTTTCATGAGGCGTATCTTAGCACAAAAAAGCCGCCCCATGGGCGGCCTTTCAAATTTTATAAACTTTCTAGATGTGAGCGAAAATTCTTTATTTTGAGAACCGCCCCGCAGTGTACTTATAGGTACATGAGGAGCGGCAGCACAAAAATAATGGATTTGCAGCCACACTCTAGGAGTGTTTAGGCAGTTGGCTCAGTGCCTTCTTCACCATCCACAGGTGTACCTTCAGGCAGGTCAGTCCCGCGAATTTGCGCTTCAATTTTAGCAGCAACTTCAGGGTTCTCCGTTAGGAAGGTCTTTGTCTTTTCACGGCCCTGACCAATACGGTCACCGTTGTAGCTGTACCAAGCACCGGCTTTTTCAACAACGCCCTGCTTCACACCAAGGTCAAGGATTTCACCTGTCTTAGAGATACCTTCACCGTACATGATGTCAAATTCAACTTCACGGAATGGAGGCGCGACTTTGTTCTTAAGAACTTTAACACGTGTTGAGTTACCGATAACTTCGTCTTTATCTTTAATGGCACCTGTACGACGGATATCTAGGCGTACTGACGCGTAGAACTTAAGCGCGTTACCACCCGTTGTTGTTTCAGGGTTACCAAACATAACACCAATCTTCATGCGAATCTGGTTAATGAAGATCACCATGCAGTTTGTACGAGAAATGTTACTTGCAAGCTTACGTAGGGCTTGGCTCATTAGGCGTGCGTGCAGACCCATGTGGCTATCACCCATCTCACCTTCAATTTCAGCACGTGGTGTTAGGGCAGCAACAGAGTCAACCACAACAAGGTCAACCCCACCAGAACGCACAAGCGTATCTACAATCTCAAGAGCTTGCTCACCGTTATCAGGCTGAGACACAAGAAGTTCTTTTGTTTTTACGCCAAGCTTTTCAGCGTAACCAACATCTAGCGCGTGCTCAGCATCGATAAATGCACAGGTACCACCCGCTTTTTGCGCTTCTGCAATCGCGTGTAGAGTGAGCGTTGTTTTACCAGAAGATTCTGGGCCATAAATTTCAATGATACGGCCTTTCGGGAAACCGCCAATACCCATTGCCATGTCTAGGCCAAGTGAGCCTGTAGAGATCGCTTCAATGTTTTTTTGTACAGAGTCGTCAGCTAGGTTCATAAGGCTTCCCTTACCGAACTGCTTTTCGATCTGTGAAATCGCTGCTTGTAGTGCCTGATTACGGTCCATTATTATTTTCCTCTTCTCGTATAAAAATTAGTGACTAAAGAGTACCATTTTTGATTCTAAGCTGTCTATGAAAAGGGTGAATTCATCAGACGAATGCACGAAAAAAAGGCAAAAAAAGCACAGCCTATCTGGGCTTTTCAGAGTCAGGCCCATTCCAGTCCCCTTTTTCCTGTCGTTTTTTGATTAAAAGCCCTTACCATAAAGAGGAGTTAACTTTAGGGATTTTTGAATAGGACAAGCATGAAGCTCAAAGCACTAAAAACAAAAACAACGGTTGAGTTACCTGATCTCGTGACAGCAGACATCGTTACAGAACTTGCAGAACTGCTTAAGGAAGCGGTCTCTCTTGGCAAGCCAATCACTCTTTCAGCAAAAACAATTCAGCACATTGATACGTTGGGTTGTCAGCTTTTTGTTTCACTCAAAAATTCTTGTCAGGAAAAGAGCATCGATCTTGAGGTTAAAAACCCAACAGAAGCGTTTGAGACAAGCATGAGTATTCTCGGCCTAGATATGATGGAGGCCTCATGATCCGTAATCTCTTCCCAAGTATTCTTGTCTTTATCTGTGCCTTGGTAGGAGGATACTTCCTCCTAGATACGCTTGGCATGGATATTCCTGTAAGTGCGCTTATTATTGCATCAGCTCTTATTTTTACAGCCTTGGCAACTGCCTGCCTTACTTACTACTTCCTCCTTCAAGAGAAGGATAAATCTCACCTCCATATGTTTGGAAATACACATACCAAAAGTTTGCAGATCCTAAGTGAGCACATTAAAGATATTACAGAAGATATCGAAAGCTCTATTGGCGGTATTATCCAAGAGTTCATGGATATTTCTACACAAACCAAAGAGCAATCAACTCTAATTGAAAAAGCAATCCTCGCAAGCTCTGACGTAGAGATTAGCGGCGAAAACGTAACAGCTCTTGAGCTTGTTGCCAACGTACGCGACATGCTTGAAGAAATGAGCGGGACTATTGTTTGGTTTAGCAGTAGCTCTCTTAAAATTGCTGAGTCTATTTCTGACCTGACAGGTCGCATTGAGACAGTTAACAACTTCATGGAACAAATTGATAGTATTTCTAAGCGTACAGAGCTTCTTGCTCTTAACGCAACGATTGAGGCCGCACATGCCGGTGAGCATGGTAAAGGCTTTATGGTCGTTGCCGATGAAGTCCGTAAGCTTGCCCTGCAGTCTGCTGAGTTTAACCAAAACATTCAGATGGAAGTGTCTGAGATCACAAAGCTCCTAAAAGAATCTCATACAGGTGCACGTGAAGTGATCTCTAAAGATATGACACACATGCTGGTTCATAAGAACAAGACAGAGCTGGTGATTAAAACACTGACCGAGCAAAAAGAAGAACTTATGAAGCTTCTTAATAAAGCGGCAAGAGACTCTGACAATACGGCCCAAAACATTTTTGGCATTGTCCAAAAGCTACAGTTCCAAGATCGTACAAAACAGCGTCTTGAGCATGTGGCGCTCCCTCTACATACCATTTCAAATGAACTTCAAGCCATTGTTGCTGAAGAAAAGTGGCCTGTGCATATGTCTTATGTTGATGAAGAGTTCCTTGCGTCATTCAGCAGTAAGTACACCATGTTTAGTGAGCGTGAAAAACACGATGCCATCATTGCAGGTGAAGATATTTCACATATTGAAGCCCACGATTACTGCGCAGAAACAGAAGTTGAACTTTTTGGCGAAGATGCAGAACCAGAGCCAGCACCTGTTGAAGTGCAGACACTGCCTGAAAGCTCTGACGAGCTTGATGACATCTTCTTTGGCAATACACCAGAGCAACCAGAAGAAGAACGTGCAGTTACCGCAGAAACCGTTTCAGAACCTGAAGCTTCAACAGAAGTGAAAGAGGAAGAAGTAAAAACACAACAAAAACCATCCAAGACAACATCAGAAGATGCGCTTGGAGATAACGTCGATCTCTTTTAATCAAGAGTACAAACAGGGGGAAAACCTATGAGTAAAACAATTTTGGCTGTAGATGATTCTGCTTCTATCCGCCAGATGGTGGGCTTCACGCTCAAGCAAGCAGGCTACACTGTAGTAGATGCTGAAGATGGCGTAGATGGTCTGAATAAAGCAAAGGGCACAAAAGCTGACCTTATTATTACCGACCTCAATATGCCCAATATGAACGGTATTGAACTGATTAAAGCGCTACGCCAAGAATCAGACTATAAATTCACACCTATTCTCATGCTGACAACAGAAAGTGATGACAGCAAAAAGGCTGAAGGTAAAAACGCTGGCGCGACAGGCTGGATTGTTAAACCTTTCAACCCAGAGCAGCTCATTAAAGTTATTGAGCGCGTTCTTCCTTAATTTATAAAAATAAAAAGCTGAGATTCCTATGAACATAGATATGAGCCAATTCCAGGATACGTTCCTTCAAGAAGCAACGGAAAACCTGGAAGAACTCGAACAAGGCCTTCTGGCTCTTGAAAGTGGTGATAGCGCCGATATGAACGCTATCTTTAGAGCGGCTCACTCTATTAAAGGGGGTGCAGGTACCTTTGGTTTTATGCCAATTAGTGACTTCACTCACACTGTGGAAAGCGTGCTGCAAATGGCACGTGATGGCGAACTTGATATGACGGCTGATCTTGTCACAGCTCTTCTTGCAAGTTGTGACATCATCTCAGAAATGGTTGATATTGCCAAAGCTGGTGGTGACACCGCTGAGGTAGATACAAAAGATTGCCTTGCAACGCTTCAAAAATTTGAACACTCAGACGCATCCCCCGCGACTGATGCAAATGATGACGATTCAGACGACAATTCTGATGACCCATTTGATGACGGCCTTGCAGGTCTCTTCCTTGATAGTGAATGGCATATTACATTTAAGCCCAAACCACACCTTCCACTCACAGGTTCTGACCCTGTTAACATTCTACGTGAGTTGAAAACGCTTGGTATTATGAAAACGATTATTCATACAGAAGCGGTGCCAACAGTGGATAAACTCTTCCCTGAAGAACTTTACCTGTGGTGGGAAATTATCCTGACAACAGATGCCAGTGAATCAGATATTAAAGATGTCTTTATGTTTGTTGAAGACGACGCAGATATCGAGGTCAAAAAACATGATGCGCCTGCGCAAAATGTTGTACAGATTGAAGAGCCTGTTAAAGAAGAAAAAGCCGAACCAGTTGCCACACCCATGGATGATCGCCGTGAAGGTGAAGACCGTCGTAAAAAACAAGATCGTCGCCAAGCGCCTGCTGGCAAAGAACAGCAATTTATCCGCGTTGCCATTGATAAGGTTGATAACCTGATTAACCTTGTTGGTGAGCTTGTCACAACCAACGCCATGGTGGAGCAGCACGCCGGCAATGAAGAACAGAATGACACAAGGCAACAGCAGCTGATCTCTGCTCTGCAAGATATGTCTATGCATACGCGCAATCTGCAAGAAAGCATTATGGCGATTCGTATGATGCCTGTTGATTTTGCGTTCTCTCGTTTTCCACGCATGGTGCGTGACACCGCTAACAAACTAAACAAGAAAGTGAATCTTGTTACAGATAGTGGCCAAACAGAACTTGATAAAACAGTGATTGAAAAAATCAGTGATCCTCTTACACACCTTGTGCGTAACAGTGTGGATCACGGTATTGAGCTTCCAGCAGAACGCGCCGCAGCAGGCAAGCCAGAAGAAGGCACAGTCACACTACGCGCCTTTTATAAGGGTGGCAGCGTTATGATTACCATTACGGATGATGGTAAAGGTCTCGATAAAGAAAAAATCATAGCGAAAGCCATTGAAAACGGTGTTATTACCTCAGCAGATGGCATGAGCGATACTGACATTTACAACATGATCTTTGAAAGCGGTTTCTCAACGGCAGAAGTCGTGACCGACGTAAGTGGACGGGGTGTAGGTATGGACGTTGTCCGCAAAAACATCCAATCTCTTGGCGGAAGCGTATTTATTGATAGCACACCTGGTCAGGGCAGTACGTTCTCTATTTCACTGCCGCTCACCCTTGCCATTGTAGATGCCATGGCGACAAAAGTTGGTGGGGAAATTTACATGGTGCCGCTGCTTTCTATTGTGGAGAGCATTCGCCCAACAGCAGATATGATTCAACAAATTCAAGGCAATTCAGAAGTTCTGAACGTCCGTGGTGAGTACCTACCACTCCTACGTTTAGGTAGCGCTATGAACACGCCAACAGATAAATATCAGCCAGACCCAACGCAAGCGATTGCCGTCATTATTGAAGCTGAGAATGAAAAGCTTGCCCTTGTGGTCGATGATCTACTTGGTGAACGCCAAGTGGTGATTAAGAGCATTGAAAAGAACTACCAAAGCGTGGAAGGTATTTCTGGTGCCACGATCCTTGGTGATGGTTCTGTTGCTCTTATTCTTGACTTGCCAGGCGTGATTAAACTTTCTAAGCGTGATGGCCGTTTCCAAGTGCCAGAAGCCGCTGCACCAAAAGTGACACAACAAGAAACAACCCCAAGTACGGAGGAGCTCTCATGAACACTGAGATCACAACAACAGGACAAGACATTATGAACTCGTCTATTGGTGAAGGCCAGTTCTTGACGTTTGAACTCAATAACGAAATGTACGGCGTCGATATCCTCAAAGTACAAGAAATTCGTGGTTGGACAGAAGTCACAAATATTCCAAACGCACCGCACTTTATTCGCGGTGTGGTTAACCTACGTGGAGCCATTGTTCCTATTCTAGATATGCGCCGTCGCTTTAATATGGATGAGCTGGTGTTCACACATCAAACTGTTGTGATTGTTGTGAATGTCTCTGACCGTACCATTGGTATGGTGGTTGACGGCGTGAGCGATGTTGTGAACATTCCAATGGAAGAGCTCCGCCCTGCCCCAGACTTTGGTACAGGTATTGATGCCAGCTTCCTACAAGGTCTCGCGCCAATTGATGAAGAGAACATGGCGATTATTCTGAACATCGATGAAATGCTACAGGCGTGCGAGCTTGTACAACTTGATAAACTAACAGATGCGTAAGAGGTTCAATGAGTATAGCCAACATGCAAAATCCAAATACTGAGTTTGAACTTTCACAAGAAGATTTTGAGTTCCTAAGAGACCATATTACAAAGCTCACAGGCATTCAGCTTCCTGATCATAAAAAAGCCCTCATGTACACGCGCCTTGCGCGCCGTTTACGTGCGCTAGAAATTGATTCATTCAAAGAGTACCGCACGATGCTGGATAGACAGATTGGCATGGGCGATAACGAAGAGCTTTTAAACGTTGTAAATGCTATGACAACTAACGTAACAGCGTTTTTTAGAGAAGAGCATCACTTTAAAGATCTTACAGAGCACCTGCCAAGACTTATTGAGCGCTTTGGCCGTGTGCGTATTTGGTCCAGCGCCTCATCTACAGGTGAAGAACCATGGAGCATTGCCATGACCGTTGCTGAATATAAAGAGCAGCACCCCATGGCTGATATTAAAATTGTAGCAAGCGACATTGACACCAATGCAGTTGAAAACTGTAAAAAGGGTGAATATGAAATGTCAGAAGAAGACTTTAAAAAGCATAAGCTTCTTAAAAAATACATGGAAGAATACGAGCAAGCAGAGCCTTCTATTTCTGTGCGTAGCGGCTTTAAAAAGGCCTACCGTATCAAGCCAGAACTCAAACGTCTTGTAGATTTTAGAAACATCAACCTTCTACATGCACCTTACGCTTTGCCGTTTGACCAACTACATGTCATCTTCTGCCGTAACGTCATTATCTACTTCGGCAAAGAAACAAAGATTGAGCTCTTTAAACAGTTTTCAAACCTGCTGCAGCCAGAAGGCCTGATGATGATTGGCCACAGTGAAAGCCTCATGGGTATTAGTGATGACTACGAACTGCTCGGCAGAACACTTTACAAGAGGAAGGGTGCATGAGCGAAGCGTCTTTCCATAAAAGCACCTGCAAAACCTATTTTGATAGCTACCTCAAAGCAGAAGCCATCAAAATTCTACCGGGTGAATACCACGCTACAAACGGCGATGAGATGATCGTGACTACACTAGGGTCATGCATTAGCGCCTGCATTCGTGATACCCGCACAGGCATTGGCGGCATGAACCACTTTATGCTTCCACAGAGTGATGGTGGTGAATGGGCTGGTGCCAGCGCCTCTTCTCGCTACGGTAACTTTGCCATGGAGTATCTCATTAACGAAATGCTCAAAATGGGTGCGTCAAAAATCTTTATGGAAGCTAAAATTTTTGGTGGTGGCCAAATGTTTGGTGAAACGCAGCTCAACGTGGGCCGACGTAACGAAAACTTTGCTCTCGAATACCTTAAAACAGAGGGCATCCGTGTTGCTGCACATGATGTTGGCGGCGCCTATTCTAGGAAAGTTTACTTCCAGCCAAGTACAGGGAAAGTCATGTTGAAAAAGCTGACTGTTCTTAAGAACGATACCATTCTTAAACGTGAAAAAGAGTACGAGCAAACGCTCGCAACAGACAAAATTGATGGGGATATTGAACTGTTTTAATGGGTTCATAGGGGACATATGACAACAGATAAAATTAAAGCACTCGTCGTTGATGATTCACTCAGTATTCGCCTGCTTATTAAAGGCATGCTTGAGAAATCAGGTCGCGTTAAAGTGGTTGCCACAGCAGAAGATGGCCGCGACGCACTACAAAAAATTAAAGAGCATCAACCTGATGTGATTACGCTGGATGTTGAAATGCCTGAAATGGATGGCATTGAATGCTTGAAACGCATTATGGCACTCCGTCCAACACCTGTGGTGATGATCTCTACCCTCACGGAAAGAGGCAGTCGCACAGCACTCAAAGCGCTTGCCCTTGGTGCCATCGATGTATTTGGTAAGCCAAGTCAAAAATCAGCTGAAATTGCACAATACCAAGACGATATCATTCGTATGGTTGAGGCTGCTGCACACGCTCGCGTACAAGGCTATGCGCCGAGACCTGCTCTTAAAAACAAACCGCCCCTTCATAAGCCTGTTCATGACGAAGGCATGACAAAAAACATTCTTATTGATGATTTCATGACACCTGTAAGAAAAAGTAGAGAGATGGGTCCATGCATAGCCATTGGTGCTTCAACGGGCGGCACAGAGGCACTTAAAACATTTGTGGAACCTCTTAAAGCACCCTGCCCGCCTATTTTTGTTGTTCAGCATATTGCTGCAGGGTTTAGCCAAGCCTTTGCAGAAAGCCTGAATAAAAAAACTGATCTTACCGTAGTTGAAGCTAAAAACGGTATGACTGTTGAAGACAACCATATTTATATTGCGCCTGCGACACATCACCTCACAGTTCGTGGCGTTGGTAGCCTCGTGCGTTGTAACGTGATTGAAGGCCCACGTATTAACCGTCATAAACCATCTGTAGATGTTCTATTCAGATCCGTACATGAAGTGTACGGCACAGGTGCTGTAGGTGTTGTACTCACCGGCATGGGTGATGACGGCGCACGAGGCTTGAAAGAATTAAAAGATATGGGTGCCACAACGTACGCACAAGACGAAGCGTCTAGCACAGTTTACGGCATGCCTCGCGCTGCAAAAGACATGGATGCAGCCTCACATATTTTACCACTTAAAGACATTCCACATCATATTCAAAAGAAGGGAAAATAAGACATGAATGTTATTGAAAACGGTGATAACACAACGAGTGTAATCCTAGATGAGAGTTTTGACTTTGAATCTCATAAAGCATTTAGAGATATGATTAAAAGCATTATTACAAAGCGCCCAGAGCACCTGATTATTGACTTTGGTAAGGTTGAGTACATTGACTCATCTGCCCTTGGTATGCTGATGCTTGCACGCCAAGAAGCCAGCACAATTGATTGCAAAATGAAGCTTGTAAATGTTGAAGACGGCCACACGCTGAACGTTCTTAAGCTTGTAAAGTTTGACACTCTATTTGATATCGAAACAAAGGCGTAACCCACACCTATGGATTTAAACCATCTTCACTTTGACAGAAGCGTCCCACGCGCTGAACGTAAACCTTTCTACACACATATGACAGAAGGGTTCGGTGCACCAGAGAAAAGTATTCTCGTGACGAAGGAACTCCAGAAGAATCAGCTCTTCTTCACACCGCTCTACCACATCTACCTAATTGGAGATGATCTGAATGGTTTGATTGATCACCTTAAGGAGATTCCCGATCCTGAAGATGGCACAATCCTAACGATTATTGCCACAAGTGCATCGCTGCATAAAGCAGGCCTGCCAGAGCATATTGAGCTCTATCTTAAGCAACAAGAATACCTTGATCATGCACATGCCCATACGTTTAAACTTGCCTTGCAAGAAAGCGTTATGAATGCCATTGAACATGGTAATCTTGGCCTTTCAGAGAAAAAGAAAGAGTTTTCTCAAAAGTCAGATGGCCTCATCCAGTTCCATAAGCATGTGGAATCTCTCCTGAAAGAGGAAGAGCATGCCAACACACGTGTCATTGTGCGCGTTCATATGCAAGATGGACTCCTCTCTACAAGTATTGAAGACTTTGGTGAAGGCTTTGATTACCGAAGCGTTATGAAGGACTCTAAAAAACAAGCAAAAGATGATTCTACTGCAGGCTCTGGCCGTGGGATTGATATCATGCTCCGCAGTACAATTCACTTTGGATTTGACCAAGGTGGTCGGCGCGTTAAGTTTGCTGTCCCAGCTCTAAACAGACCTGAAATTAGTAAACACCTGCGTCCAATTTCAACAGAAGAAATTAAAAATACGTCTAAAATTCTTCTGGTAGATGACCAAGAAATTAACGTCACGCAGATGAAAGAGTTTCTGATCCGTGATGGTTACAAACATATCTTTACAGCTGAAAATGGTATTGAGGCCGTTAAGGTGGCTGTAAACCAGCAACCAGACATTATCCTTATGGATATTATTATGCCTGAGATGGATGGTTTTGAAGCTTGTAAGCGTCTTAAAATTGCAGAGGCTACAGCAGATATTCCTGTTCTGTTCCTGTCTGGTCTTACAGATAGTGGTAACCGCGCACAGGGTTATACCCTTGGTGCCGTTGACTATATTAACAAGCCCATTGACCGCGACGAGTTTCTTGCGCGTACGCTTGTACACCTTCAAAACGGTTTGCAACGTCGCATGATGCGTTCTTACTCTGAGTATATTCGTAACGAGCTTCAAAAAGCACGTCTTTTCCAAAAGTCTCTGCTGCCTGATGATCAGCAGATTAAACGCATGATTGATACGCATAAAACCTACATTGAAATGGCAATGATCTCTTGTGATGAGCTGGCTGGTGACTACATTTCTGCCTATGAAATTGATGATGAGCACCTTGCTGTCATCATGGCAGACTTCACAGGACACGGCCTAAGCGCCGCCCTCCATACCATTTGGTTAGACGCAATTCTCAAAGAGCTTCAATCTTCTGCACATGACCCTGTTAAACTGATGAGTGATTTGAATGATAACCTCTTCAACGTACTCGCTGTTGAACAGTTTGCAACATGTTTCTACGGTGTTTTAAACACCAAGACCGGTGACTTTAAGTACATTAGTGCCGGCGCACCTGAAGTGCTACACTTTGACTCTAAAGGCGCTCTGCAAAAACCACTCAAAGCCGCCGGCCTTCCCCTTGGTATTATCCCAAGTAAAGATCTTGGCCTTGAGATGGAAACCATCACCCTACACAGCTGTGATTCACTCATGCTCTATAGTGACGCGTTGGTTGAAACAACGCACCGCGGTAAAAACATGTGGGATAAGTCTTATATTACAGGCCTAGCAGGACGCATTCTTTCAGAAGAACAACCACTGCTTCATGGTATCAGAAAAGCCTTCTACCGTAGCGCTGATCTCCCGCTTCGCGACGATTTAAGCCTGATGACAATTGAATGGCAGCCTGAAAAGTAAGGCCTTTAGCCAAACACTCTCTTCCATAGTTTCTCAATGTCGTGCGTCACCAAAATGAGGCACGGCACAAGGAAGAGAATCACAACTGTCGCAAACAAAATCCCCATCGCAAGAGATGTTACCATCGGGATCAGGAATTTCGCCTGCATGCTTTTCTCCATAAGAACAGGAAGTAGGCCGAGGCATGTACTGAAAGTTGTGAGTAGAATTGGTCTGAAACGTCTCTGAACGGCTCTGAGAGAACTTTCAAGCATATCCACACCACTTCGTGCATGTGTGTTGAGATAATCCACCAGAACCACGCTATCGTTTACCACAACTCCGCTCAGTGCCACCATACCAAACAGTGAAATAAAGCTTAAATCTTGTCCGAGAATATAGTGACCAAGAATAGCTCCCGCTAACCCAAACGGAATAGCCGTCATAATAATAAATGGCTGTACATAACTTCGCAGCTGTGCACCAAGCAGTACAAAGATAAGAAGTAATGCCACGAGCATGTTACGCCCAAGGCTGGCAAGGTCTTCACTTTGCTCACGGCTCTCCCCTTCAAAGGAGAACTGAAGCCCTTGGTAGGTATCTTGCAGCGTTGGCAGAATATCCATTTGCAGCTTCGCCATAATATCTGTTGGTGTTGTCTTTTCAATGTCTGCATCTGCTGTCACGCTCACAATACGGCGCGTATTATAGGTTTCAATTTGTGAGAACCCAGTTTGCGTTTCAATATCCGCCACATCAGCCAAAGGCACTTGGCGTCCATCAGGGAGTTTAATTTTAAGGCTACGCAGAGACTGTCTATCACGACGGTCTTCTTTCGGGTAGCGTACATACACAACCACTTCATTACGGCCACGCTGCAAACGTTGCGCTTCAAGGCCAAAGTATGCTGCACGCAATTGTGAACCAAGCTCAGATGGCGTGAGACCAACGGCACGACCTGCATCATTCAGCTTAAACAGATACTCTGTCTTACCCACATCAAAACTATCTTTCACGTTCACGGCACCGTCTACCGTTTGCATGTAAGCCTTTAGTTTTTCTGCCGCCTCACTCAACATGTCCTCATCACGGTGAGAGAGCCATACTTCTACATCTGGCTCATCACCAATAATAGAACTTCTAAAGTCGAGAGATTCAACACCTGTGAGATGGTCAAGTTTATCACGAATCATATTTCCGATACTTGATGCAGGAAGCTCTCTAAAGTCAGATGGCACAAGCTGTACAATCACCTGTCCGAGGTTATTAGCAGAGCCACCACCAGTCCCTGCATCAGGGCCAGCTGTTTCTGCTGTTGTTGCACCAATTGTTACAGAAAGGTTATCGTAAATACTGCCACCTGTACGTTTTTGGTCTAATTCATCACGCACTTCAATCGCTGCTTTTTCAACTTCCAGCGTCGCATGTTCTGTGAGTTTAAACGGTGTTCCTTGCGGCATTGTCACTGTAATCTTAATTTGGTCGCCTTCAACATTCGGGAAGAACACAAAACGGATCACGCCACCTTGCACCATAGAGACAATAATAATTGCTGCCGCCACAAAGAACGTCAGCGTTGCATAGCGATATACCAGAAGCTTTTTACCAACTGGAGTCAGAATGTAATCAATAAACCAGCCGAGCATCTTAGAAAATCCATTACGGATATCCTTCATAATACCAAGGCTCCACGTTGTACCACTTGAAAGGTGAGCAGGTAGAATAAAGTACGCTTCAAGAAGTGAGATAAAGAGAATAGGAATCACCACTGCAGGAATCACCGCAATAATTTGCCCTAGCGTACCTGTACTAAACATAAGCGGTGCAAATGCACAAATGGTTGTGAGTACCCCCACCGTTACAGGCGCGAGAACGCGACGCACACCAATAATAGTCGACTGTGGATCTTTCGGGCGTTTTTCCTGAGAGTCAAAAATACTCTCACCCATAATAATGCCATCATCGACAACCACCCCAAGCACAACAATGAGTGCAAAGAGTGTAATCATATTCATGCTGTAACCCATGAAGTGGATCAACATCAAACCACCAAAGAATGAAATTGGAATCGCAGCACTTGTCCAGAAAGCCAGTTTCAGATCTAGGAAGAGAAGAAGGATCAAGAAGACCAACATAAATCCAAGAATACCATTACGGGCCATAAGGCTGATACGGTCTTTCAAAGCAACTGTTTCATCACTTTGAAGTGAAAGCGTTACACCTTTTGGAAGCTCTACAGTTTCAAGGTATGTTTTAATGTCAGAGGCAACAGTTAGCGTGTCTGCGCTATCTGCACGTTGCACATCAATAAAACCTGCTGCTTCGCCGTTAAAACGGCTAATCAAATTGGTATCTGTAAAGTCATCAACAATGCGCGCAACATCACCCAGAGTCAGCACTGAACCATCAGGCAGAGTCTTAATCGCGACGCTTTTAAACTCATCTTCTACGTAACGTTTTTCCTGAACACGAAGTAAAATATCCTCTGATGCAGTTTGCATTTGTCCTGCTGGCACATCTACCGAGTAAGCCTGAACAGCCGCACGTACATCGGCCAAAGACAGGTCGTAATAATCCAACTGCGCTTGCGGCACTTCAATAGAAATTTCATAGTCTCTCACCCCACGAATTACCGTGACAGCCACACCCGGAATTTGGCGAATATTTTCTTCAATACTCTCCACCCAGAACTTCAACGTCTTCTCATCCACATCGCCATGCACAGCAAGAGACATCACGTTTGGTGTTGCACGTGCCTTAGTAATAATGGGGCGCTCTGCATCCTCAGGCGGAAAATCAACAAGACTGTTTACCGCGGTTTCTACATCGTTATACACATCATCAGGATTCACAAAATCTGTGAGCTGCACCATGATTGTGCCATGCCCTTCCGAGGCTGTTGCCGTAATACGTTTTACGCCATTAATGCCAGAAAGAGACTCTTCCACACGACTGGTTACACCTTCCGCCACTTCATATGGCGTTGCACCTGGGTAAGGCACACTTACTGTAATCAGTTTCGGGTCAATACTTGGAAACGTTTCTGTACGCATGTTCATCAAACTGACAAACCCACCAAGAATAAACAAAAGCATCAAAATATTGGCAGCGACATGGTTATGTAAAAACCAATCAATTAGACCTGTTTTATGGCGATGCGGCGTTGGTGCAGAATGGAACATTGAGGTAACTACCCTTCCCCATTCAAGCGTTCAACTGTCATGCCATCAATGGCACCAGACAGACGACTTTTCACAACTGTAAGAGCACCGCCACGGCTACGAATCGCCACGTGATCTTTATTGCGGTAAATAATCTCAGGCACAAATGAAGACACCGTATTATCTGTATTATACACCCACACTTTACCATCTGATTGGAGCGCACTCACTGGAAGTTTAAGGACGTCTTGCTCTACAGGCCCCTTAAGGAAAACCTTAGCCAACTGCCCTGGATACAGATAAGATTCACGCTCTTTAAAGTCAAAGTACACAGGTGTAAAACGTGTTGTACTTTCTGCAAACACATCCCCTTGGCGCAAGATGACTGGCACGCGGTGCATGCTCCCGAGATACTCAACTTCAATTTCAGCTTCAGCCTTCTCACTTGAGATCATCCAGTCTAGCTGTTCAGCATCCAACGTAACACGGGTTTGTAGTTTTTCAGCGTTGTAAGCTGTGCCGTATGACTGGCCTGCTTGTAGATACTGCCCTTCAATCACGCGGCTTTCAACAACCACACCATCAAACGGAAACAAGAAAGAGGTTCTCACCAAATCTCTCTTTGCGTTTTCAAGTGCTGCGCGTGCAGATGTAACAGCAGCTTCAGCTTGCCTCAGCTGAGGGGCGCGAGACACAAGCTCAGGAATCTCTTTTGAGCCGTGTAAGACTTTCCATTCTTTCACTGCAGCCGAGGACTCAGCGCGCTCAAGAGCTAGGGCTGTTTTAGCTTGCGCAAGCTCGCTATCACGCTGCGCGACAAGGAGCTCATAATCGCTGGTATCAATTTGGAATAGTGGCTGGCCAGCCTTAAAGTTTGCACCACTTCTTGCTGAAGCATTTACTTTCACAACACGGCCGCTTACTTCTGGCGTGAGCTGAAGTTCGCTCGGTGCTTCAACAAGGCCCGGCACAGAAAATTCTACATGGTAAGGTGCAGGTGAAACATTCATCACATCCACAATTGTGCGCTTACTTTCAGCCTTCTTCACTTGCGGAAGGGCTTTGTTTGTTTTCAAAGCATTTGAGGCCATGAATGACCCCACAATGAACGCAATAATCAAAATAAGCTGCAAGAGTCCTTTTGCGACATCCTTGCTTGAATGGGCACCGTTATCCTTGTCCATTACTATCCTTTCTCATCAACTTAACGAGGAACATATCCTCGGCTGGATCTGTTTCTGCAGGCTCTTCTGGCTGTTCTGGCTCTGCAAACCAATCACCACCAAGAGCAAGATAAAGCTCAATACGCTTTTGCCACTGTTCGCTCACAAGCGTGACATAACGTTGCTCTGTCCCAAGGCGGCTTTGCTGAATATCTAGATATGTTTTCAGAGGAATCATACCCTGTGTGTAACGTGTGTAGTAAATCTCTTCGCTGGCACGCATCGCTTCAAGAGAGGCTTTCAGAGCAGTACGTTCTTTGCGCAGAGCCTCTTCAGCCATTAGCGCTGTTTCAACTTCTTTCAGAGCTGTGAGGACTGTTTCCGTGTAAGCGTAAACAAGTTCCTCTGTTTGGGCTTTACGCAGGCGAATTTGCGCACGCAGACGGCCACCTTCAAACAGTTTTTGTGTAATACCTGCAGCAATAGAGCCAGCAACCTGCTCAGAACGGAACAGTCGCGAAAACTCTGTTGCTGTAAAACCAAGGCTTCCACTCACTGTCAGATCTGGGTAAAGATCTGCTACTGCCACACCAATGTTTGCGTTTGAGGCTTTCAAGCGCAGTTCTGAGGCTTTCAAGTCTGGACGACGGTCAAGCAGTGATGCTGGAGAGTCCATCGCAAAAAGTTCAGGCTCAGCATCAAAATCAAAGGTAATATTTTCAGCCATAGATGTGCCAATCTTCTGACCGAGCAGTACATCGTAAGAGAATAGCAAGGTCTTCAAAGCACGTTCTGCGCTTTGGAAGTTTGCTTTTGCTGTGCTCATCGCTTCTTCAGCCAGAAGTACATCACCAGAAGTTACACCGTTTGCACCAGACTCGTAACGCTGTTTAAGCAGCATGTGTGTACGTTCACGATTTTTAAAGGCATCTTCAGCCAAGAAAGTTTGTTTCTTTTGAGCTGCAATTTGAATACGTAAAGAAATAAGCTCTGCAATAAGGCTATGCGTGACCGCTTCTGCATCAAACTTTGACGCCTTAAACGAGGCGCGTGAAGATTCATAAGTACGGCGTACTTTACCAAATACATCCAACTGCCAAGAGAGTGCGCCTGTTGCACTAAAACTGTTGCTATAAGTGCGGCTGCCTGTGCCTGTTGGTGTACCCGAACGGCTGGCATCGCCTGTGGCGCTAAAGCTTGGAAGGAACCCTGCCAGGCTACTTCTTAAATTTTCTTCTGATTGCAGCACACGTGCGCCAGCTTGCTTCACGTCAAGGTTTTGCTTCAGCAAAGTCTCAACAGAGACGTTCAGCGCATCGTCCTCAAAGCCATGCCACCATAGGCCCATGCTTTGTGTTTCTGCTACATTTTCAGAGGCATTCAAAAAAGAAGATGTAGTAAGATTATCTGTATTTGGACGTACAAAATCAGGCCCTACAGAGCAGGCCGTAAGCATTACCGTAGAGGCAATAAGAACTGTGTTTAATTTCAGCACGTATTCTTTTCTTCTTTTTCGCCCGTTTAGACAGCCCTAACGGTAGCACAAAACGTGCCATTTAGGCGACCTTTGTTTCATGAAAATGGAAAGATTTTTTAAGGCTAATGTGCCTTGCGCATGCGGTGCACAATTTCTAGAGTTTTACTGTAAATGTGCTCTAGCTCTTTCATGTGACCATTTTCTTCAAAATCACCCGGTTTCATTTCAGCATTTGCACAAATTTCAGCAAGCGCATTCGCACCAATATTCCAAGAAGAGCCCTTAAGTTTATGAGCCGCAACAATCCATTCTTTTGAACCAATAGGCTCTGTTCTCATTTGTTCTAAGCTTTCTGCAAGCGTACTCTCATAAGCAACAAGAATCATCTTCTGGAGCTCTTCATCACCCATCGTAATATCCTCAAATCTCTCTAAGCTAAATAAATCTGGCATTTTTTCTTCTTTTTCTACTTTTCCTTTAATATCCTCATGAGGCATATCATGCATTTCATCTCTTTCCCAAGCTTCAATAGCCTGCAACACTGTTTCCGATGTCACAGGCTTAGTTAGAAATCCATTCATGCCTACCTCAAGACAACGTTCTTTATCTGTTTTAGAGGCATTTGCCGTAAGGGCAATCACATGCAATGGATCTTTCACCAATGTATTGGCTTCATGTTCTCTCAAAATACGTGTGGCTGTCAAACCGTCCATCACAGGCATCTGCATATCCATAAGCACAAGATCAAAGTCACCACTATCAATCATAGTGAGAGCCTCTTTACCATTGCCTGCAATTTCAACACTGCACCCAAAACCTGTAATAATTTTCTCTGCCACTTTTTGGTTTACAACATCATCTTCTACCACAAGCACACGGTAGTCTCGGCGCATACTATCCTTACTTTCACTTACTTTACCTGTTTTAAGTTTTTGACTGGTAATAAAGCCTTTATGCCCCTCTTTAAAGAGCTTAAGAACTTTATGAATATCACCATCTTTAAACGGCTTAGAAAGAAGACTGCTAAACCCTGCATCCTCAAATGTTTTATAATCTCCACGCAACGAAATCGGTACGAGCGCAAGAGAAGAAACATGCTGGCAGCATCTCTTTTTAATTTTCATAAGCTTCTTCAAATCACTCTGAATATCATCACTCACAAAGAACTCACGAATAATAGCATCGTAATTATCATCAGGAAGAGTTTCTGCTTCCTCAATAGTTGGCATAGACACAAAATCAACGCCCCAATATTCCATATATTCTTTTAGGAGATGGGTCGTTGTTGGCTTATGGCTAATAGATAGAACGCGCATACCTTCCAAGCTGCCCTTCATCTCATCCACGTCTTCTTCACCCTTAGCAACCTCAACAGTAAACCAGAAGGTAGATCCTTCTCCAAGCAGGCTGCTCACCCCAATATCACCGTTCATAATTTCAGAAAGCTGCTTACAAATTGCAAGACCAAGACCTGTTCCGCCAAACTTTCTTGTTGTGCTTTCATCTGCTTGGGTAAAACGCCCAAAGACATCAGAAAGACGATCTTTTGGAATACCGATTCCGGTATCCTCCACCTCAAATTTCAAGAGGGATTTTTCACCAGTAATATGTGCGTATTCCTGCACATTAATGAGAATATGTCCCGTATCCGTAAACTTAATGGCGTTGTTCACAAGGTTAGTCAGGATCTGCTTGATGCGCCCCGGATCGGCCATAATATGGCGCGGTGTCCCTGGCTTAAAGCGTACAGCAAGGTCAACCCCTTTCTCTTCTGCAGAGGCCGCAAAGATATCAGCCACATCATCTACAAGATCACTCAAACAAAACCGCACAGGTTCAAGTGTCAGAGCACCTGCTTCAATTTTTGAGAAATCAAGAATATCATTAATGACACTTTGCAAAGATTCAGCCGATTTTTTAATCGTGCAAGCAAACTCTTCCTGCTCAGATTCCAGCTCACATTGCAGCAGCAGATCAGTCATACCAATAACACCATTCATCGGTGTTCTCAGTTCATGACTCATATTGGCAAGGAACTGTGATTTTGCATCACTCTTTCTACGCTCACTCTCCGCTTGCTTCTCTGCTGAAATATCACGGATCATGGCTGTATAGCTTTCACGTCCTTCAAAGTAGATACGCGAAATACTCAGCTCAATTGGAATGCTTTGCCCGTCATCCGTCAGAACTTCATACTCCTTACGGGCAGAGCCTGTCTCTTGCACATAGTTCTTAATGCTGAAGTTTTTATGACCGGTTACACGCAAAATATCAGGAATCATTTCCTGAATGGTTTTGCTCAACACGTTTGATTCCTTCTCCTTAAAAATAAGAAGAGCAGACTTATTACAAGATGAAATTTCCCCACCAGCCTGCAGGGTCATAATTCCGTCAGCAGCATATTCAATAACCGCCTGATACTCAGCACGGCTCCTCTCTACCCGACGACTTGAAATTTCCAAACTATGCAGGGCCTGATCTTTTAAGGCCTCAGATTCTAAAATAGCGCGCTGCCATTTTCGTAAAATAAACCAACCAACAAGCCAGCCCAATGACACAATCAACAATATCCCACCAGCGAGAATAATTTTACGAATAAGACTCTCTTGCAAGGCCTGTACTTCTTGCGTAACAAGCTCATCCACCCCCTCACTAATCATCCTTAAGTTTTCATCAAGGATTTCGGAATATGTCTGATGTTCATAACCAATAAGCATATCAAGGGCCTCTTCGGTATAGTCAGCATCCCTTAAAAGAAAAGCTGAGTGATGAATATCCATAATACGGTCATGGGCCGCGTTGATTTTTTCAGCATATAAACCAATCACGCGAGGCGCCCTTACCTCTAACTTTTCAAAAACTTCCTCCATTTTCACACGGTACATCGCATAGGCATCTTGCCATTTATTTTCACCTGTAAGCACATGCATTTGCGCTGCATTATTCATCAAACCATTGTAATAGAGAATCTGCACTTCAATAGCTTTTGTCTCTAAAAGCACAGCCTGTTTTTCTTTGTAGGTTTGATAAGCGTCAAAAATGGTAAAGAGGACGGCTGCGAGAGAAATTAAACTCAAAGCAATAACAGCAGCGAGAAGATACAGAGGACCACTCTGAGTCGTTCTATATTCTTGATTCCTATTCTCCACGGGTCGTCCTGTTTTCTTTCTAACCTCTTGCCAGAAGTTTGAAGATATGGGTTAATATTAACCTTATGTTTTTTAATAATAATAAAGACTTTTAAAATGCTATCCAAACATATTCTATTCCCGACATTTGTATTTGCATCAGCCTTTTTCTTTTTGAATCAAGCTGTTGCAGAATCTCCTGTCAGTTTTTCAAATGAATCACACGTCCAGGGTGTGTCTGACAAAGAAGTGATCATTGGTATGTCTAACGCCCTTTCAGGGCCAGCACAGGATTTAGGAACCAACCTTAAATTGGGAGCAGAAATTTACTTTGATAAAGTCAATAAAGCTGGCGGCGTACATGGCCGCCAAATCAAGCTGATTAGCTACGACGACGGTTATGAACCTGTACGTACAATTACAAATACTAAAAAACTACTAGAAGACGATGTGTTTGCACTCTTTGGCTATGTTGGGACACCGACTTCTAAAGTCGCAGTACCCATTGCGGTACGCGCAGATATCCCATATCTCTTCCCGTTCACAGGCGCAGAATTCCTGAGAAAGCCTGTTACAAAGAATGTCTTTAACTTGCGTGCAAGCTATTTTAATGAAACAGCCTTTCTCGTGAACCACCTGGTTCATGATCGCAATGTAAAAAGAGTTGCCCTCTTTATTCAAGATGACGGATATGGCGCAGCAGGGCGTGCAGGTGTTCAACGTGCCCTTGAAAACTACGGTCAAGAGGTTGTTGCAGTCGGCAAGTACACACGTAACACAGTTGATATTGATAAAGCCTATGCCAAAGTATGGGATGCAAACCCTGATGCAGTGATTATGGTTGGTGCATATCAGCCCTGTGCAGAGTTTGTCAAAAAATCAAAACGCGAAGGCAAACAAGCTGCCATTCTGAACATCTCATTTGTAGGAACAAACTCTTTTATTAAAGAAGCTGGCCCTGCTGGTGAAGGCTCATACATCTCCCAAGTGGTTCCGCATCCAATTAGCTCCAACTTAGATGTTGTCCGTACTTACCGTAATGATTTTGTAAATACAGGCCATGCAGAGTCTATTAACTTTGGTACACTTGAAGGTTATTTAAATGCCATAACTTTTGTAAAGGCATTAGAAGAAGCTGGAAAAAAGCTCTCTAGAAAAAAATTTATAGAAACAATGGAGTCCTTGAAGTTTAATGAAGGCGGCCTTCCTATTTCATTCACTCCAGAACAACACCAAGGCTTAAAACGAGTTTATCTCACAAAGATTGTTAACGGTAAAGCCGTTGAAATCGAGCATGTAAGCCCGAACGGCCTAAAAACCTTTGGACATTGAACATCTCACCATAAAAAAGAGTTCCTTTGGGACTCTTTTTAAATGCATCTATCCAAGCTTAAAATATTTTATAAACTCAGCTAAAATCTCTGACTCCATAGACTCAAATTGTGCATCTTCAGGAACATTCCCTTTGTCACATTCTCTATAAAACTCATTGCGTATCGCCACATCAAAGGTACCCAACTCACAGCCTATTTTTTCTAAAGGATTACCTAAAGTTTGTAGACCTGAAATAATAAAAGTACTTAACCAACTGGCGATATCCTCATGTGCCACAAAGAACTTCTGTTCCAAATCTAACACGTGAATAACATGATCATTAAACGCATCAAGTTCATCATACACTTTCTGCCAAACAGGGTCTGAATGCTCATATACCTTAATCTCACCACCCCATACCTTTGTATGTGTTTTTGAGATATTTTGAGGTTTTTCTTCTGTGAATTCTGGAATATGCTCTTTATGAACAATATGCCCATCTATTTTCCATGTGTTATCTATATTGATATCTTCATCCGTGTACGGAATACCAAAGTAGTTATAATACTCTTCTAGAAGCAGATAAAACGTTCTCGTCATCTCCCCTTCAGGGTATGGCGTAAAAAGAGCTTTCTTTTTTGCTAAGCGATATAAAGCGTCTTCTACGTGGTGTATTTTAATGCCAATATCATCCGCATATTCAAGTTCTTCTAATGGTTCTAGTATAGCATGAGAGAGCTTGTCTGATGTCAGATTCAACCAGCCAGAAAGGTTAAATTTAGTAATAATATGTTCTGCGAAATCTAACTCTGTTTTATTTAGGTACGGGAATTTCATGAATTCATAAACATTTCAAGCGTTGGTGGTTTTTCAAACGTAAGCACATCAAGATTATTAATCATCTCTGCTGTGATACCAACCTGCTTTGTATAAACTGTATCAACACCACCAAAAAGAGCCTCTTCCATATTAAGGTTTAACTCCTTGCAAGCTGAAATAACAGATTGTTCCGATGGCCCTTCAACCTCAATAAAAGGTGTAAGCCCTGGCCATGTATCGATCATTACTTCAATGCTATCTTTGTGCCATATTTCTCGTTTTGTTTCTTGGAAAGCCACACCATAAAAACCCGACATTTCTAGAACTTTCACCCCTTCATCAAAATTGTTAATGATAACTTCAGCCTCATTCACACCGCTCAGGTCATTATCTTTTACAATTTCTTTGATGGTCAGCGTAATTTGATTCCCCTCATCACGCACCCGTGCCCATTTGTTTTTATTGCCTTCAACATGAAACGCTTTACGCGTCATTAGTATTTCAGGAGATGCACATGTATAGCCGTGAGAATCAAGAAGCTCCCTAGCTGATTCTAATGTAAATCCAGTAAACTTTGCTTCAAACTCTTTCACACTCAAACTCCCTCTTACGTTTAATCTAAACCTATCACACACTTCGTCAAACAAAAAGCCCCCGACTGGGGGCTTTTCATTCGCTTTACTGAAATTCTTTAGGCACATTAGCTTTAATTTGCTCAAGAGCTTTTTCCTTAGTCCACACTTCTGGTTTGTTGCCTTTTGTAAACCAAGTTGCACCGCTCTCTAGCCATTCATTACGGATAGCCACAATCTGCTGTGGAGAGGTACTACCATCAGGCTCATACTCGTTGTTGAGCTCTACCCCACAGCAGTCGCATATTTCATAGCGGCACTCCACCAAAGGAATTCTCCAGTCAAAACCACAAATAAGACACCTTGTATGTTTTTGGTTTAACTTAGTTAGCATAAAAACTCCTTTAGCGAGGCGGGAATACTTTTTCCCAGTTATTCCTTAAAGCAAGTATAAAGCGCTTATACAAAGATGGGGGATATTCCCATTTGTACTCGTACAAGCCCTCCATAAACTCTTTAAAGCTATCTGCAACCAGAATCATATTACTCATATCAGGCTCTTCACCTGCATCAGCTTCTTCTTCATGGTCCCAGAACCAGACTTCGCCCAGCTGTTCAGGCGCCAAGCCTAAAAGCAAGCAATTGCCGCCCGAGTCTTCACCAATTGGTAGAAAGTTTGAAGGAATTCTATTAGATAAAGTACTCAGATTCCATTCTAGTGTGCGTGAAGCATTATCGACACTAGAAATTAAAGAGAAGAACATCAGCAACTCTGATCCATTCTCCGATCCCTTGAAGTTAAAGTTACTCCATTCATCCTTTGGGCTTGCACCGTTAGATGACAGAATGAAATCACGATAATCTTCAGCGTGAATATGACCCACTTTACTTTCTAGGCGCTCTAGCGCTGTTTCTAGCTCTTCTCTTTCAGGTAAACTGATACCATCAAAGTCAAGCTTTTCTAGCATGGTTTTAGTTTCCATATTTCCGCCCATTCCTTTGTTGATACTTAGCAACCCCACCAGTATGTCTAACATTACGATGCAAGTCCCTCGGAATTAATTCCATGCGACTTTCTCGTTGATGGTGATGCCAAGTCAAACGAGACGTCACCGCCTTGGCTCGTGGCAGAGGTTTGGCACAAACTCCACCCTACCTTCTTTCTGATGGTGCCATGTTTAGTAAAACCTAACACATGTACCCCCAAACAAAAAGCCCCCAACTTGGGGGCTTTTCATTCGCTTTACTGAAACTCTTTAGGCACGTTAGCTTTAATTTGCTCAAGAGCTTTTTCCTTAGTCCACCCTACCGGCTGGTGTTCTGAGTAGTCCCATTGACCATCTTTCTTATTCAACCAGTAGTGCCGATATTCTACAACCTCTGCTATGGATGGAGCTACAACAGGATAAGTATAACCAACCTGCGCACCACAGCAATGACAGATACTCTGCCAAGCATCTGTTGTAAGTTCATCGTGCATATTATTGCCGCATACTAAGCAATGGCTTCCTAAAGGTGTTTGTTCTAAGTCATCTTCATAAAACTCTTTATTGCCTTCGAATGCCATAGAAATACTCTTTAGGGCTTGCATAATTTTCAGCCTTATACCCATACGGGTTTTTTGTAGACCGTGGACCAACTTTAAAAAAAGTTTGGATTTCACCATGTTTTGATATGACTCCATATAGCTTAGTTTTAGGGTTGTAGCGCACAACATCGCCATTATACTCTCTAATACGAGTCAATGTACCACGTGGAGGTGAGTTTAAAAAGCGCTTTGCCGCATTGTGATATGCATCAGCACTAGATACATCACCAACCCTTTTACCATGTTTTGCATAATGGTCATTCAGGCTCTTTTCTGAAGTCGATCGCAAAGGGTTTCCCTTATTAGCACGCCAACTGTCACCTGCCTTCACAGCATTAGGACCAGTTGTGTTTGCAGTCACACGTCGTGCCTTGGCATCATGCCTTGCAACACGAAGGGCTTTTGCAGGCCTTGCCACCACACCAGAACGAGAAAATGCCCTGAGGCCTTTTTTCATAGAGGGCAGTACCTTTTTGCCCCAAACCAATAAACGAGACGTGACCGCCTTGGTTTTTGGGAGAGGTCTGGCGCCTTTAGCTGTACCCTTGGGTGGTTTCCCAAAAATACGGAAGCGTGCCTCCGTTGGCTGCAAGGTCGTGGCACTCGGCGTATAAGCCTCTTGGTACATCTGAGCAGACACAGGTACAAGAGTTGCACTGTATGCATTCAAACGCGCATCTTCATCTAGAGCACTTTCTTCCAAAACAGGTTGCTCTTGCGTATAAGGCAAGCGCTTTTCTGGTGGAATGTAGGGCTCTATGCTTTTGTAGAACACCAGATAGAAAAGTAGGTTCACAATAAGGACGAGAAGAAGAAACAGCGGGTACAAGGCAAAGCGAGTAAAGAACAAGCTTACAAATACACCAACAATCAGCAGGCCAAGAAGCTCTTCTTGCCAAAGCTCAAGTTGAATGGGCAGCGTAAACTGCATCCAAACAGAAGCAACAGCACAGCCGATAGAGACAAGCCCCATCAGCCTGCCGCCTATGTGCTTAAGCAGATAGTCTAGGCCTTGTGCAAGTTTATAAGACAGATAGATGCCTCCTGCTGCAACCGCACCCGCAATAACAGCACTTAAAGCAAGGTCTAAGAATGGGATAATAAACACCCATGCAAAGAAGCTGACAACAAAGAGAACCAGTTGAGCGACTTCAAATACAGCCAAGGCTGCATAAAGGCTTGCAAGAGCGCCGATGATAAAGAAGCACACGCAGAGTACATTATTGGCAAAAGGCCGCACGTACTCATCTGCTTCTTGTTGAAGGGTATGAATCATGTCCGTAGACATTTTGATTCCTCCTTTAGAAAAAAGTGAAGAAGAGCGGCAGGGCCACTCTTCTGATGAAGGGTTAAGACGGTTCTTCTCGACTGGGGTTCACCCCGAAAACCGAAAGAAGAATAAACAAAGCCGGAAGCATATCGCAGGCCAGAGCAAAGGCCCAACCAATACGAATTTCCGATGCATATGTGTACACCGCAGTGGTCACATGAATGGCATCAAACTCTGGGAAAGTTGGCACAGGACGTTCATCCAGTAGCGCAAGCTCTTCCAATAAGTCTTGCTTAATGCTCCGTACCGTCGTAGTTAAGGTTTCTATACCTTCTTTTTGACGTTTGGCAATCTCAGGGTTAGAGCTTAGCCTTGTACCAGCGAAACTGAACAATTCTAAGTTTTCCACAAAACCGCCTAGCATATTGCTTGCATTTTGGCTCAGCAGTGCTGATGTTTCAGCCTGAAGAACGCTAATCTGCTGCACAAAGTGTCGTTCTCGTGCTTTCACACTTTCAAACGACTGCTGGCTTAGGTCTTTGCTCATTTGCTCCAGAAGAGCGCCTAAAGCGCTGGATCAATGAATATATAAGTACATATATTTACATTTTCAATGTTTAGTTTCTCATTTTTTGCCACTTAGACGAGTGACTGTCCTCATTAAATCCATTAAGATAAGCCAGAGAACATAAGGATACGTGATGGAAAGACGTAAAAACAATCAGCCAACAGACTCTGAACTCTATAAAGAGTTCAAGACAGGCAAACGCATAAAGCACGAACGTCGCTCAGATGAGCTCTCTCGCCTGCAAGAAATCCACTCACAAAAAGTACTCTGGTGGAAAGTTATCACGGCTTGCTTTGCACTTAATACAGTCTTTATCATTCTTGCAATATTAGGAACTATGGGATCATGAAGCTTATACACAAGCAGACCGCTGGTTGGATTCAAGCTGCTGTAGCCGTTTTTATTTTTATGGGGATCTCCAATGTATTTGGTCGCTATGGCGCACATATTTACAAAATACAGCCTGTCATCTTCTCATGTGCAGCATTTGCAAGTTGCGCATTATCTCTTTTATTTTTTGCAGGAAAAGGGCCTCTGGGTAAAGAAACCATGAGAAGTTTAGATACTTGGGCATATGGAAT
The DNA here is from genome assembly GCA_036141575.1 of Pseudomonadota bacterium. Classification (NCBI taxonomy): domain Bacteria; kingdom Pseudomonadati; phylum Pseudomonadota; species Pseudomonadota bacterium. Next base: position 63,840 of record JAYZXF010000006.1, read on the forward strand.
GGTCCTCATGCTTAACTATATCTTAGGTATCCATTTATTTATGTACGTTTCATCAACAGAAGGCACAATGCTTCAAAAGCTAAGCGTGTTCTTTGGTGTTATTGGGAGTTGGTTTTTCCTTATGAGAAAACCCGATACATACCAATTCTTAGGAACCCTACTGACTGTACTGGGTGTTATTATCGTTTGTTTAGGCATCCAAGAAAACCAAGGCATTGTCCTTACACTTGCCATTCTCTTTGCAATGCTACAGTCCTTACGCATGTTTATTGCTGAGCTTCACCGCCCCCATGCCGTTGCCATGAAAACGCAGAAATCGATCAAAGATAGAGCACGTGTTGTCGGGTTTGTCATGTTTACCATGAGCTGTATTTTCACAACTTTTGCTCTATTTATTGCCAGCATGCAGTCTCTTTCTGATACACCGTTTGTTTCAGGCCTTCCACTACTCACTGATTTTTGGCATACGCCAAGTCTTATTATGGGTCTTATTGCCGGCATTTTTATTATTGCCCCGCTTCGCATGTTGGAGTTTTCAAGCACGAACCTTATCAAAGCAGAAAACTTTGCTACAGTCGCAGCATTTAGCGTTATTGCAACCCTCTTTTGGGAATGGGCGACGTCTCCTCTTACAGGACTATCTATTAAAACAGTCTCTTCTTTAGATATTCTTGCTGGAGGACTCATTACACTCGGTGCTTTAACCATTGCCCTGACAAGGCCCCTTATTCATAAAAAGAAGCAAGCCAATGTACACATACAAGCATCTCCTCAAAACCCGCAAGCTGTAGAAGACAGTCGAGATATCCTTGCAGAGACACTAGAGCACTTTTCAGGTAACATTAAAAAATCATCTGATGCTTTAGGGCTTCCTCAATACGCAGTTAAAACTCTCATGGGAGATAATATGAGAAAGCTTGCGTTCGTGAACCTTGGTGATGTTCAGAGAATGTTTAGACAAAACGTTGCAGGTCAAGACGCCCTCACAGGCCTTCTCAACAGAAATGCATTTAAAAGGCTCTCAACAGAGCTCTTAGGCACATCCAAGAGCTGCACACTCCTCTATATTGATCTTGATAAGTTCAAACCGATTAACGATACGTACGGCCATGATGCTGGTGATGCTATACTTATTGAAGCAGCAAACCGTATGAAGAAACAACTTCCTGAAGGTTCGCTTGTTTGTCGTATGGGTGGTGATGAGTTTTGCGCTCTGCTCCCTCTTAAAGCAACAAAAGCCAAACATATCACACCCCTCCTAAAAGCAATTCAGGCTCCTATCACGGTTCAAGGTGTTTCTGATGAGTTAACCATTGGAGCTTCTATTGGTATCGCACATTATCCTAAAGACGGTGAAACTCTAGAAGAGCTTATCTCACATGCGGATGAAGGTATGTACGGAGTAAAGCATTCAAGAGAATCTTAATGACATTATTTTGTAAAATTTGTTGGTACAAATTCTGACCAATGTTGGTACTACCAACAAATGTACCAACAATTTTTCTGATTAGCCCTGAATAGCCACGAATAGCAACAAACAAGCACATCAAACAAAGCAATTGATTTAATTAACCTTTTCAGTCAACAATGAACAAATATGAATAGGGGAGAATTGTTAAATGGCTGGTGGTAGCATCATTACCAGAAGCATAAACAACTGATCAAAAACAAATTATTCAATCATAAAAATTAAGATGCCCCCAATTGTGCCCCCAAAGTTATTTTTACCTATCAGATTTATCTTGATACATATGCTTATCAGCATGAGAGAGTAACTCTTCTGCTGACTGCGCATCACTTGGGTAGTGGGCATGCCCAACAGATGCTGTCACCTGCAAAGGTTCATCAATACCTACAACATGAATATGTTCTGCTATCACATTCTTAATGTGCTCCATCACATTCTCAGCGGCTTCTGTAAACTTATAAAAGAATAGACTAAACTCATCACCACCTAGCCTTGTCATTTCTGCTTCATGACCATAGTTCTCACGTAAACGCTCACCAATCTTACTCAAAATGGCGTCGCCTGTTGCATGGCCGTGAGTATCGTTAATCGGCTTAAACTTATTCAAGTCGATGAAAAACAACATACCATCACCTGACTTTTCCATACGCTTATTAAGCTTAGTTAAATAGTTCAGCCTATTTTGAAGCCCTGTTACAGGGTCTCTGTTTATAACATTCTGTGTATAGTTCTCTTTAATCTTTTCATAAGTCGCTTCTTTATACACTCTCGTCCCATCCTTAATGTTCTTGAGCGTTGTTACTTTGATCCCAAGAGCTTCGGCTGCCAGAACTTCATTTTTCTCAAAGTGTATCAGAGATGCTCCAACATGGTCTTTGGCTGCATCTATTAAAGCTTTCTGCTTCGCTGGAATTTTAGCCACTTTTTTAGCCTGCCTAAAATGTCCGAATGTTGAGAGAATGGCCCCAGAGAAGATTAAACCTCCTGAAAGGAGCAGATGCCAACTCAGGTCTAAGGATGTCTCTAGAATCCCAAACTTTTCTAAAGCTTTCTCTAGCATAAATGTAATTAAAGGAACAAAAGCCGTAAGCACTAAGAATAACTCACTCTTTAAGAAGCGAGCGGCAACAAAATAGTTATAGATAGTCATAGCCTCAATAGTGACCCCAAACAGGAACCCTAGAAGGATAATATTCAAGTTAAAGAAATCATCAAACTCAGGCATAAACGCTACAGGTATATCGTAGTTAAATACTTCTTCATACAAAGCAAAACCAAATACAAAGAATAGAAAGGCTACGGTTGTTACGAAATTGACATATGCAGTCACACGAACCCTTTCCCTAAAAGAGCCCGCCTCATTATTGGTTTCATGAGTTTCTGCCGTAAAGGTTCTAGCTGTAAGAAGTAAAATATTGAGAGCTAAAAGACCAATAACAGCATGAATAGAGCCTGTATCCATATAATAGAATGCCACACCGCACCCAGCGAACACGAGAAGGGCTGCGGGGATATCTTCCCTCCTAGGTACACGATTGAAGTAGAACAGACCAATCATCAAAGCAAATACAAAGTTAAGTCGAGCAATCAAAGTTGCCTCTGTGGCACTGACATACGACACAAGACAAATATAAACCACATTCTGCAGAAGGGTTAAAAGACTGTACAAGATAGTTTTGGGTTTCTTAAGTGTCGCAATACCTAGAGGTCCAGAACCTGCAATCATAAACAGAGAAAAGCTAGCACCTACAAATAGAAATGAAACCAATACAACAGGGTGCATTTCTGCAGATGTTGAAACCTTTGCAAAAACATTAAAAATTGCCCACGAAAAAACTGTAAGCAGAGCTGCTCTTAAACCTATTTTATGCATTTATGATGCCCTCCTTAATCAAGGCACCAATTAGGAAAAACAAAAAGATTAAAAAAGAGAATGAGAAACAAAAGTAATAAACTCCTACCTCTAGCTTATCACTATAACGCCTTGCGGAACTTATCCTCTTATTCTTCCCCTTATAAGGTTGCTTTCTTTTACGCCTATCTTCCATACGCCTTTCTACAGGCTTTGCACTGACTGGATCAAATTTATAGGGCGTCCAGTTATAAATTCCATCACGACGCTCAATGCCATCCCATATACCACCCGTATAGTTACGGTACTCCTTTGGCGTCATATGTTTAAGATCAACTTTATCCCCATGGTTACGCAAACTAACTCGCTCACGCCCTTGGCGCTCAGCACTATCATCATATCTCATATTTGAAGAAGAATTTTTCATGCTAAAAAGCATAATCTCTGAAAAACAAAGAGTCCAGTGGATTTCACTGGACTCTATTGTATCAAATCTTGGCTGGGGTGGTAGGATTCGAACCTACGCATGACGATACCAAAAACCGTTGCCTTACCGCTTGGCTACACCCCAGCAGGTGCTGTAAGCTTGGGTAAATTACCGCCAGATGATCGGTTTGTCAACTCTGTTTATCATGAAAAAACACAAAAGCCAGCGATATTCTCACTGGCTTTTGAATTTCGCTTATTCTGAGACCTCTGAGACGTCATAGAGCACGCTCCAGACCTCACCTTTGGCAAATAAAAGATACCGAACAGGAAAGCGTAAACCGTCCCCTATTTCTACCTGAGCACTAAAATCCTCAAGAGATTCAACGGTTGCTGCTGAACAGCGTCCAGTAAGCCCTTTGCTCATGTTTTCTTTTGGTTCGATCCTGAGCTTATCACAGCGTAAAGTTTTACGATCATAGTGACCTGTCTTTGGATTGTGCGTCAGCTTATTTTGAAAGCGATTCCCCTTCAAAATAGCGATTGGAAAGTCACGATAGCAAGACTCTAAAGCAAGAATCTTCGCCTCAACAGTTTCTCCAATTTGTTCAGAATCCGTACAGTCTAGAATGGTTGCCTGAACCATGACCCCTTCTACCTTTTCAGGGTCAAGTATCACAACAGCAGATGCTATTGCTCCGGTCGCATGTATATTTTCACAAATCCCCCGAACGGTCGTTCCATCCGCAAGCGTGAACGTCTTTCGTCTAAAGGATGGCATAAGGCCACCTCCTATAGCGGGAAAAAGGTTTAGATTTCTAAGTATTAGAACCAATACGCCTTGCAGGAGAACTTTTCAACAAAAAAGAGGCGCCACGCGCCCCTTTTCTAAAAATCAAATCTAACTTAGATTTTTTCAACTTGTCCGTAGTCAAGCTCAATTGGCGTTGAACGGCCGAAGATTGATACAGAAACTTTAAGTTTCGCACGCTCTTCTTCGATACCTTCAATCACACCTTGGAAGCTGCTGAATGGACCGTCGATTACGCGGATCTCTTCACCAACCTCAAAGTTCACAACTGTACGAGGTGCTTCAACACCATCTTCCATTTGCTTAAGGATACGGTCAGCTTCTTTTTGAGAAATTGGCAGTGGCTTAGAACCACGCTCAGCACCAACAAAACCAAGTACGTTGTTTGTTGACTTAATCATGTGCCAAACTTCATCAGTTAGGTTTACTTTTACAAGTACGTAACCTGGGAAGAACTTACGCTCAGAGCTTTTCTTCTCACCCTTACGCACTTCCACAACTTCTTCAGTTGGGATCAAAACTTCGTCTACGAATTTCTCTAGGCCGTGCAGAATTGTCTTCTCACGAATCTGAGCCTGTACACGCTTCTCGTAGTTACTTTGTGTTTGGATAACATACCAACGCGTTTTAATACCTGGCTTTTTAGCAGGCTTTTCTTCAGTTTTCACTGTTTCAGCTTCCACGTCCACTGTCTCTTTTGCTGTCTCTGACATGTTATACTCCTAGTATCTTTCCAATTCCAAAGCTCAATAGTACATCAATAAAGTAGAGATAAACTGCTACCATTACAACTATCACAGACACAAAAAATGTCATCATGCGAGTTGATTTCATGTCAGGCCAAGTCACACGGCGGCCTTCAGCACGAACTTCTTTGGCAAATTGTAATGCTTTTCCAATCGGCATTATTCTACTTCCTTACTTTAAAAAATATCTAATGGCTCAAACTTATAATCGCTATCCCACTGGGCAGTACCATCTGGAGAAAACTCAATTTTAAACACATCAGGCATGTTCATACGCGCCCAATCATCATAACCATATTGAGGATCAAACGCCTTCAGTACAGCACCAATAGCCTCTCCATGCGAAGAAATCAAGATATTTTTGCCTTTATGGGCTTTTTCCACAAGGCGAATTCCTTCAATCATGCGCTTTTGACACTGCGAAAGAGACTCTCCCCCTTCTATTGCAAAATCAACATCTTGCCAGTAGCGGGCAATGAGTGTCTGAAACTCAGCAGGTGGCATGTAATCAGGGCAAGCGTTTTGCTCTCTAAATGACTGCTCAGTTTGAATGTTAATGCCAAGACGTCCTGCAAAAGGAACCACAGTCTCAACAGCACGACGTAGAGGACTACTGTACACTTCATCAATTGCGAGCGGCAAAAGGCGCTCAACCAGTTGTTCAGACTGCTCTTTCCCTGTTGAAGAAAGCGACCATTCTGCACGAGGCATATCGTTTGATGGAATTGTTTGTGCGTGTCTGAGAAGGTATATTGTTGTATGGCTCATGGGAACTCTTTCTTATTCTTACCTAACATTCAGCTTTTATTTAAAAATTAAACTTTAAAGAACATACCAGAAAATACCCAAAATTGGTTTGAAAAACATGATAAAAAATCACTTTTTTATCACTTGTCTATCATTTGGGATACATCCACCAGATTCCTGGTAGTCTTTAAAGACGATATCTTTGGCAGGGCAGGAGGGACTCGAACCCCCAACCCTCGGCTTTGGAGACCGATGCTCTACCAATTGAGCCACTGCCCTATACCAAAGATAAGATAGCTTTTACACGAGCATGACCCATTTGGCAAGAGAAGCTTTTGAGAGATTTATATATTCTTTATATTTATTACACTTGACCTGTATACAAAAACTGTTTTATAAACGAAATTATATCTATTATCTAGAGGCTACGCCTCCCCCTTTTCCTCATGCTCAGCATAAAGGAGATCCCTTATGAGCAATACACTCTCTGAACTAAAGCGCCAAGTTGAAGCACTTGATGATGGCCATGAAGCCAAAGCCATTTTGCAAAACATGCTGGAAACAGCTGCAGGCCTCCCAGAAGACAGCAGAAGCCTGCCTCCTTTGATGAAAAGGATTGCAGAACTTCTGAGCATCAGCAACGAAACCGACAGTGCCAACGCAGCCCGCCGCAAAGAACTGTTTACCATTCCAGCTTGGATGGTGACTGGATCGAGCAAGGTTGCAAGCGCCTTTTCCTGGTGGAAGCAAAACAAGGCCTTTGGCTTTGTCATTGAGAACGGCAAGTTCTCTTTTGCCCCCAAGGAAGTTATGGCCCTGCCGGACTACTCCAAACCGGATGTTCGTAACAGAGCCTTGCGTGACGCACCGGATGAAGAAGCTGCACGCGCAGCTGCCGATGCTGTTGAAGCTGGACACAAGCGCAAACAGGCAGAAGCTGAAAGCAAAGCTGAAAAAGCCCGCCGTGAAGAAGAAAAAGCAAAAGCCCAAGCGGCCAAGCTCTCTTCTGTCAAGGAAGGCTTGCAAGCTGAACTGGACGCCTCTGAAGCTGATATGCACACGGCCCAGTCTCTGGCAGACCATGAAGCAGCCCTGCTGAGTGAAAGCACCGAAACCGTTCGCCTTCTTGAAGGTCAGATCGGCGAGATGAACGCTCAGAAAGACGCTGCAGAAAGCAAAACCACGGCAATGACAGAACGCACCAAGCAAATGCAAGAGCAACGCGCTCAAGCCAATGCTCGCGTTCCGGAACTGGAAGCACAGCTGAAAGCCCTGCAAACCGCATATGAGCCGGTGAAAGCACGTATGGACAGCGCACAAGCTGACTATGACCGCGCAGAAACTGACTTGGGCGGAGTAACGGAACAGATCAACACTTTGCAAACGCAAATTGATGGCCTGAAGTCCGATATTGCAACCGGGCAAGAAAAGCATGATGCTTTGCAAGCCCAGACAGCCGAAGCTCTCGACGAAAAAGAGCGCCGCCGTGCTGAAGTATCTGACCTGCTGGCACAAATGGAAGCGCTGCGTGAAGAACGCGACGTTGTCACAGCCAGCATTGCTGAAGCCAAAACCGTGCTGAATGCTGCCAAAGCTGAACTGATGCAGGTGGAAACACCTGAAGATCAAACTCAGTTGTTCCTCATCAACGAGGGCGGCCTTGCAGAAGATGGCACCACTGGCGTCACAGAACTGGCCGTACGTAAGGCACGTAATGCCAAACGTAACAGCGCCAAAAATGTTCGCCTTGAAGTGATTGCCGGCGATCTGGAACGTCAACGTGATACTGCATGCCCCGCGGGTGTGGAGTTCCTCAACCAGCATGGCATTTACCATCCGCTTGTTGGCCAAGGCGATCATGCCGAAGCTTACATGGACGGTGACACTCTGGTGGTACGCGTACAAAGCGCATACCCCAAAGCTGCCAAGGTTGACACCAACGAAGACGGTGACAAAGTGCTGCTCATCAGCATGGAAGCTGACCACAGCAATGAAGGCGTGATCGCTCACGACTTTACGCTGCAGATAAACCTGTAAAACTGAATCCATCCCCCGCTCAGTTCGAGCGGGGGATTTCTTTTACCCTTAACACCTCGAAGGAGACTCCCATGAGTAACCTTGTTGTTGACGGCATCCTCTTTTACCATGGCGGCACTGCCGACCTTGGCACCAATAAAGAGGTTGCTAAAAACTTTGGGCCCATCAAATCTTGCAATATAGGGCAAGCCAGTGATGAGCACAAACTCAACGCTATTGACACTGAAAACCATGCACTGGAGAGCGCTCGTAAATCCCTTGCAAAGCAAGCAAAGGAAGTGGGAGCGAATGCGGTTATTTGCCACAATTACTCCACATCTTTTATTGTTGGTTTTTCAGATCGCTTACAGTGCGTTACTTCTGCCTACGGCGATGCTGTCTTAATCAAACCTAAAGGTGCGTCATGAGCAATCTTGTTGTTGATGGTATCCTCTTTTACCATGGCGGTGCTGCCGACCTTGGCACAAATAAAGAGGTCGTCAAAAACTTTGGCCCCGTTTCAAAAACGGATCAAAGCTTTCGCAACCGAGGCGAGGCAGACACCCAGCATACGCAACGCGTATGCAAAGAAACAGCCCAAGCCCTTGCCAAGGCGGCTAAAGAGCTTGGTGCCAACGCCATTCTCTATTACAGCAACGCTCCCACACCCTTTTGGGGTAAGCGTAATGGAAGAGAGTTCATGGTTTGCCAAGTCACCACTTCTGGTGACGCTGTCCTCATCAAAACAAAGGAGAATATCTAATGTTAATTGATGGAATTTTCTTTTCCCACGGAGGTGCATCTGACATCCCTGGGCGTAAAGTTCAAAAGCAGTTCGGCATCATTAGCGATCTTGGCCGCCAAGAACGAAAAGGTATGTCCACCGTTGACTGTTGCAAACTCGCGCAGATAAATGCCTATCGTAGTTTGGCCAAACAAGCTGCCGCACTTGGTGCTAACGCTGTATTGAATGTGCAAATTGCCCCATTTCCCTACGAGTATAGTGTTGGAATTTTGTGGGAAGCTCCCATTTCAGGCAACGCTGTCACTCTTGGTGACGAGGAGTAAGTCACATGATGATTGAAGGTATTTGGGTATGCGCCGGTGGCGCAGAAACAATTCCTCATCGAGAGGTTAATAACTCTCTAGGCTTCATGTCATCAACCTCCTTCTTGAAAGATGAAGAGCTCTCTTTTGAACAAGGTGTAGAAGCTGTACAAAGCAAGGCCATAAAACGCCTTGTTCAAAAAGCAGTCGAAAGAGGTGCAAATGCCATCCTCAATGTATCTACCAACTGGCAGGTCATGGGGACAGACAAAGAATCCCCCTTTGTTGGCAGTGCATCTGGTGATATCGTTGTCCTTGGCAGCGCAGCTTAAACGAAAAAAACAGCCCCCTTTGGGGGCTGTTTTGCGTTTATACTATAAAAACATAAAGTGAAGATTTTGCTTTTTGTAAGGCGTGGAGTAGTAAGGCTACTTAAGCTGAAACAAAAAGGAAAAGATGCCTTTATGAAAGCGCATGCGCCACTTTGCCTTGGATGGTGAGCTTTAGCTCATCTCTCACCCAATGGCTGGCAGCAACCAATTTATCTAAATCTACGCCTGTTTCAAAGCCCATACCTTGCAACATGTAAACAACATCTTCTGTGGCCACATTACCGCTGGCACCTTTTGCATAAGGGCAACCGCCAAGACCCGCCACACTAGCATCTACCACACGCACACCAAGGTCTAGTGATGCGAGAATATTCGCCATTGCTTGGCCGTAAGTATCATGCATATGTACCGCAACTTTTTCTACGGGCACATCGTTCAACACAGCTTCAAGCATGGCGTACGTTTGTACAGGTGTTCCCACACCAATGGTGTCACCGAGAGAGATTTCATAAGCACCCATTTGCATAAGGGCTCGAGAAACTTTTGCCACGGCTTCAGGGGCAATTTCACCCTCGTACGGGCACCCATTTACACAAGACACATACCCACGCACTTTGATGTCATGAGCTCTTGCCATTTCCATCACAGGAGCAAAACGCTCAAAGCTTTCTTTAATGGAACAATTAATGTTCTTTTGGCTAAAGCTTTCACTCGCACTGGCAAAAATCGCCACTTCTTTTACACCAGATTCAATTGCTGCTTCCATGCCTTTTTCATTAGGAACAAGGGCACTCAGTTCAGCGTCCACATCTTTTAGGCCAGCAAGTACGTCAGCACTACCTGCCATTTGCGGCACCCACTTCGGAGAGACAAATGCACCAGCCTCAATATGCTTCAGGCCTGCATCTGCCAGCTTCTTCACAAGCTCTACTTTATGAGCAACAGAGATTTCACTCTTCTCGTTTTGCAGACCATCTCTTGGCCCAACTTCAACAATCTTGACTCTCGAGTCTTTCAACTTTTTTCTCTCTTTTTACTTAAAGAAACTTCTTAAAAAATTCTTCAAGCCCATCTGGGCGCTTCAGGATGTATTTTTTTACTTTAAACACCGCAGAGCAGTTCTACTACTTAAGGGGGCATAAAGTGAAACAAGACGCCTGAATGAAAATTTTACGCAGCTTTTTCTTTCTTATCAACAAACGAGATCAATACATCCCCGTCATCGACCTTATCACCAACGTTATAGTGAACTTCTTCAATAATGCCGTCTTCTGGCGCACGCATTGTATGTTCCATCTTCATCGCTTCCATTACCATGAGGGCTTGATCTTTTGAAACAGCTTCACCAGCCTTCGCCATCACTTTTGTTACCTGACCTGGGATAGACGCTGTCAGCGCGCCTTCTGATGCCTGTACAGTTCCCTCAGCTACAGGTTCACTACGATATGGCATGCTAATGTATGTCCCGTCAGCCACGGCTACAATGCGCTTTGCATCTTGCCATGCATAACCTTCTGGCTTTTCAGTTGGAACCGCTATGCTCTTGCCGCCAATAGTCACTTTTTCTGACTTCGGTAAGTTGAGGCGCAAACCAACCACATTCGCCCAAGGGTTATGGCTTCCCATACGCTCTTCTTGAACTTTTGCGTTGGCTTTCCCAATCATAAACGCTGCTGCATTCAAATGTTTTTCTGACGGTTCAGAAATCACAGATGGCAAAACGTCAGCTGCTTCTTTTGTGAGGAAGCTTGTTCCAAATCCACCTTGCCTAAAGACTGGGTGATTTACACAAGCATTCAAGAACCCAAGATTGGTTGGAAGCCCCATCACAATACCTTCTTCAAGCGCTTTTGAAAGGGTGTCGCAAGCCTCGTCACGGGTTTCCCCATACGTGATGACTTTCGCAATCATACTATCGTAAAAGCTTGAGATTTCACCGCCCTGCTCTACGCCTGTATCTACACGTAGATTCTCTGTTTCTTCTGGCATGTGCCACACCTTAAGTGTGCCTGAAGATGGCAGGAAGCCCTCTTCCACATTCTCTGCACAAAGGCGTGCCTCAATCGCATGGCCTGTACATGTAATCTCATCTTGCTTAAGCGGGATAGGTTCACCGCTTGCAACACGCAGCTGCCACTCAACAAAATCAAGGCCTGTCACGTATTCACTCACCGGGTGCTCTACCTGTAAACGTGTGTTCATTTCCATAAAGTAGAACTTGGCGTCTGGGCCTTCTCCATCAAGGAGAAACTCAACAGTTCCCGCACCTTTGTAGTTTACCGCTTCACCAGCACGCACCGCAGCTTCAAGAAGTTGCTTTCGCACTTCTACATCAAGGCAAGGCGCTGGCGCTTCTTCAAGCACCTTCTGGTGACGGCGCTGCACACTACAGTCACGCTCAAACAGGTGCACCACTTTGCCGTGGCTATCACCAAAAATTTGCACCTCAATGTGACGTGGTTTCACAAGATATTTTTCAATCAGAACATCTGGGTTACCAAAACCGCTTTCTGCTTCACGGCGTGCACTATCAAGCTCACGCTCAAACTCGCTCGCTTCAAACACTTGGCGCATACCACGGCCACCACCACCAGCAACAGCCTTAATAAGGACTGGATAACCAATTTTATCGGCAACACTCTTCAGGTGTGCAGGTGATTGATCATCCCCGTGATATCCTTCAAGCACAGGAACATTCGCCTCTTCCATAAGCGCTTTGGCAGCACTCTTACTGGCCATAGCGTCCATGCTTTCTGCATCCGGGCCAATAAAGGCAATACCTGCCTCGGTACAAGCACGTGCAAACTCTGCGTTTTCAGAGAGGAACCCGTAACCAGGGTGAATACCTTCAGCACCACACTTCTTAGCCACTTCAATAATTTTATCGCCACGCAGGTAGCTTTCACTGCTTGGAGAACGGCCAATGTGGTACGCTTCATCCGCCCCGCTTACATGCGGCGCATAACGGTCAGCATCTGAGTAAACAGCAACAGTTTTTACACCAAGCTTTGATGCCGTACGCATCACACGGCAGGCAATTTCACCTCGGTTTGCAATTAGAATCTTTTTAAGCATCAGCACTCACCCAGTTTGGAGAACGTTTTTCAAGGAAGGCACTAATACCCTCTTTACCTTCATCACTTGCACGACGTGCAGCAATCGCACCCGCCGTATGGTCGAGCGTTGCTTCACCAATTGTCATCGCTTCTAGTTCACGCTGAAGCTTTTTCGCTTCACGCATCGCTTCTGGTGCGTTTGATGAAATGTTTTTAAGAAGGCCTGCAAGCGCACTTTCTAGTTCAGCTTCGCCATTCACTTTGTCGTGCACAAGGCCCATTTTTTGTGCCTTCTTCGCACAGAAACGTTCTGCTGTGACTGCGTAACGCCCCATATTACGAGGACCCATAGCACGCAGCACATAAGGTGCAATGGCAGCTGGAATAAGGCCAAGCTTCACTTCGCTGAGTGAAAACTTGCTGCTGTCTTTATCTGCAATCACAACGTCACAAGCACTCACAACACCAACACCGCCACCAAACACTGCACCTTTAACAAGGGCAACAGTTAGATGCGGGCAAGCGTAGATGGCATCCACCATACCTGCTAGCTTAAGAGCATCAGCTTTGTTTTCTGCTTCTGTAAAGTTTGCAGCACGCTTCATCCAATTCAGGTCTCCACCGGCGCAGAAGCTTTTGCCATTGGCTTTAAGCACAACTGCACGCAGAGAGCGATCTGCTGCAAGTTCTGTAAATGTGCTTGTGAGAGACTCAATCATCTCTTCATCAAACGCGTTATGAACATCTGGACGATTCAGCGTAACCACCGCTATGCCGTTTTGTTTCTCTAAAAGAACTGAACTCATTTTTTCCACCTTACATTCTAAAAATACCGAATTCGGTGTCACCGCCCGGCCTATTCATTGATGTGGCTAGGGCTAAACCTAGAATGTCACGTGTTTGCGCTGGGTCGATCACCCCATCGTCCCACAGACGTGCACTTGCATAGTATGGGTGCCCCTGCTTCTCGTATTGCTCGCGCACAGGCTCTTTGAATGACGCTTCTTCTTCAGCGCTCCATTCCTGTCCTGCCTTTTCCATAGCGTCACGCTTAACCGTTGCAAGCACACTTGCCGCTTGCTCACCACCCATTACGCTAATACGGCTGTTTGGCCATGAGAAGAGGAATCGTGGGCTAAAGCTACGTCCACACATTGCGTAGTTACCTGCACCAAATGATCCACCGACAAGGACAGTGATCTTTGGTACATCTGCCGTTGCGACAGCGTTTACAAGCTTAGCACCATCTTTTGCAATACCACCTTGCTCATACTTTTTACCAACCATGAACCCTGTAATGTTTTGCAGGAAGAGGATTGGTACACCACGCTGACAGCACAGCTGCACAAAGTGCGCACCTTTTTCAGCAGACTCACTAAATAGAATACCGTTATTGGCAATAATACCCACTGGGTAACCGTGGATATGTGCAAAGCCTGTGACCAGCGTTGTACCGTAGTTTGCTTTAAACTCATCTAGCTCACTGCCATCAACCAGACGCGCAATCACTTCACGAATGTCGTAAGGTGTTTTCAAATCTGTTGGCACGACACCGTACAGCTCTTCTGTTGGGTAAGCTGGCGGTGTTGGCTTTTTCGTTGCTGGCATTGTTGGTTTACGGCGAGCAAGGTTCTTCACCACATCACGGGCAATTGCAAGTGCGTGTGTATCGTCTTCTGCCAAGTGATCTGCCACACCAGAAACCTTCGTGTGCATGTCGCCACCACCAAGGTCTTCAGCGCTCACATCTTCACCAGTTGCCGCTTTTACAAGTGGTGGACCACCAAGGAAGATCGTGCCTTGGTTTTTCACAATAATGGTTTCATCACTCATAGCTGGTACATACGCACCACCCGCAGTACAACTACCCATCACCACAGCAATTTGTGGAATGCCTGCAGCACTGAGTCTCGCTTGGTTATAGAAAATACGACCGAAGTTATCACGGTCTGGGAATACTTCATCTTGCAGTGGAAGGAAGGCACCACCGCTATCTACAAGGTAAATACAAGGAAGGCTGTTTTGGAAGGCAATATCCTGTGCACGTAGATGCTTACGCACTGTTGTTGGGAAGTATGTACCGCCTTTTACTGTCGCATCATTTGCCACAATCATGCATTCTTGACCGTTTACCACACCAATACCTGTAATCACGCCACCCGCTGGTACATCAGAGCCGTACACCTCATGGCCTGCCAGTTGAGAAAGTTCAAGGAAACTTGTCCCTGCATCAATCAGCGTATCAATTCGCGCGCGAGGAAGAAGTTTGCCGCGGGCTGTATGCTTGGCACGGTATTTTTCACCGCCACCTTCACTCACTTTTTGGATTGTATTTTGAAGGTCTTCAACGATCGCCTTCATTGCTGCTTCGTTGGTTTGAAAGCTTTCTGAACCTGCTGAAATTTGGCTTTTTATTTGAGGCACTGTGTGTCCGCCTTTCTTCCTATTAAGTTTTAGCGAAGATAAAGTACCATAAAATGGCAAGAACCCCAATAGCATGTGCAATATGTAATTTTTCTATAAAACACGACAGGCATCAGCGAAAATAATAATGTGCGAGAACCGTCTCGCAGTGTGCTAAACGCACATGAGTAAAGGAAGCGCAGCACATTTATGATTTGCAGCCTATGAAGGGTGCGTTTTATAAAAAATTTACTGACCGAGCGATCCGTCCAGAAGTGCAAGAACTTGCTGGCCATTTTCTTGACCCTTCAAAATCATTTCTGACGCCGTTTCAAGAATGAGGCTTTGACTCATAAAGCTGGTCATTTCACGAGAGATATCTGCATCTGCAAGAGTAGATTCAGCCTGCGTTTGGTTTTCAATACTCACAGAAACGAGACCTTCAGCAAAGGCAAGCCTGTTCATAAAGCTTCCTACATCTGCGCGAGCAGCATTAATGGCATCCATCGCCACACCAATCGCAGTGTGCGCAGCATTGGCTGCTGAAGAACTTTGGATATTGGTTTGCGAAAGGTCATACACGACCTTAGCCATTTGTGGAATATCTAGAGCAATGCGATCCACCATATCCGCACCACTTGCAGCCTGAATATTAATCTCATCACTATTAAACAGAATCTCTGTAAAGGCGCTACTTGTCAGGTATGCATCTAAATTGACATGGTCTGCTGGAGTAAGCGCATTATTATAGTAAACAATCTCTGCAATTTGCCCCGTAAAGTAATCTGTATCTGGAGCTGAAGGCCCGTCATGGTAAATTGTATTATCATTCAAACGGCCCACCCCAATATCACCAGAGTGAGCAGGCAGAACACCATTAATACCAGCACCAGCCGCAACCTGAACTCCGTTTAAGTAAAGAGCTGTAGTGTTGGTAATATTGTCATATGTTGCTGACATAGAATACTGTGAATTTGGTGCAATTGGCGTACTGAGCCACGTCCCATTGGCACCACTTGAACGGTACACACCAAAGTAAAGGTTTCCACCATCAATATAAACATTGAGACCATTAACCGTTGAACCCTCTTCCCAAAGGAGTTGACGGGCAGCCACGTTACCGCCAGTGGCAAAGCTCATCGCAACACTTTTTTGCTGGTGGGCATTAATGTTAATCTCTGCATTATCGCTTAAAATAAAGTTTTCTGTGCCATCAAAGTCAAAAGCATCTCGGCCAAATACGGCACCGTTATCAATATCTGGCTGGCTAGAACCTAGGTTTTGAATAAACGCGTTATTTCCACCGAGTACTGGTGCAAGGTCACCTGCGTTTTGTACACCATTACCTGTTAGCGTTAGAGGGCTTGCAGCCGCACTCACATGCATAACTAGGTTTGCAATATCACTTGGTACAAAAGTTGTGACACCAACAGTGTTGGCTGCAATGGAAATATCTGTATTATGTGTTGTTGGATCAAAGCTTACAGTATCGTTAAAATCACCGTTTAACTTAACGGTCATCCCCATTTCACTAAAACGAATGTTCTCAATCGTACCCGCATCAATATTGGGAAGCTCTACGGTTTGATACCTATCTGTGCGCACATGGTGCATGGTCATAAGGCGTGAATTATGATCGTACGAAATCTCGAAAAAGTCCCCATCCTGATGAAGTGGGAAATTTGGTTCAACATTATATCCAGCAAACCCGTCATCACTATCTACATCCGCGTCAATAATTCCCATACGGAACTCAGGCCTCTCTCCAAGAAGAGACCTACCATTAAACTCTGTGCCGCTCACAACGCTATCTAAAGCACCAACCAGTTGCTGGTATTCTAAATCTAAAGCCTGTAGCTCTTGTGGGCTATTGGTTGAGTTACGCGCAAGCGTACTAATCACTTCCATACGGTTTAACGTATCCGCCATGGTACCAAGCGCACCTTCAGCCATTTGCATCATAGATGATCCTTGAAGAAGGTTACTTCTGGCAGATTTTAACGCCTGAATTTCAAGGCTAATCCCTTTAGAGACAGAGAGGGATGCCGCATCTTCTTTGGCGTTTGGAATACGTGAACCTGAGGACAGTTTTGCAAGCTGAGACGACGCAAGACGAGACGCGCCCTTAAATGCATTAATGGCGCGCATACTGGCAATAGAACCGTTTAAACTTCTTACCATTTTTCTGTCTCTTGTTACGTTTAGGACATAAGCCCACACAAGAAACATTCAAAAACCGTGCCGAAAATAAAATTTATAGAAAAAGAAAGAAGAACTTAAGCAACCGCACCCAGAGAACCATCAAGCAAGTCGAGCACATACCGCCCACTTTCTTGACTTCTCTGGATCATTGCCGTTGAAGAATCTAACAGAACACTCTTACTGATAAACTCTGTCATCTCTCTTGCAATATCTGCATCAGATAGAGTTGACTCAGCCTGAGATTGGTTTTCAATACTGATAGAGACAACTCCTTCCGCAAATGAGAAGCGATTCATCAAACTCCCTAAATCTGCTCGAGCCTCACTCACTGCATCCATCATAAGACCAATCTGTGTATGCGCAGCGCCAGCAGCAGAATCACTCAGTACATTTGTCTGCCCAATCAAATAAACCTGCTCTGCAATTTTAGGAATTTCCAAAGAAATACGATCGACCATATCCGCTCCAGCGGCAGCTTGAATATCCAGTTCTTCTGTATTAAAGAGGATGTCTGAGAAAACCACATTGTTCATATAACTATCAAGGTCTGCATGCTCTGTTGCTGTCAGTGCATTATTGTAATAAATAAACTCACCAATACGCCCCGTAAAGAAGTCAGTATTGTTTCCAGAAAGCCCAGAGTGATAAATTGTCGTCCCGTTAGTACGCCCCATTGCCATACCACCTGAGTGTGAAGGAAACGTTTGACCAGGGCCAAGGCCAGCGCCTGCAGCAACTTGCACACCATTAAGATACATGGTTGTTGAGTTTGTGGCTCTATCAAATGTAAAGGAAGCCGTATAATCTGTGCTTGGGTTAATCGCAGTGCTCAACCATGTGCCATTCGCCCCATTAGAACGATAAATACCAAAATATAACTGCCCGCCATCAATGTAGGCATTCATACCATTTACACCTGCACCCTCTTCCCAAATTAGCTGCGTAGAAGCAACATCACCGCCCGTCCTAAATGAAAAGGCAAATGATTTTTGGTCATGAGAAGCCGTATTTAACACAGCATTATTGTTAATTCTAAAGTACTCAGAGCCATCAAAGTCAAAAGCATCTCGGCCAAATACACCGTTAATTTCTAAATCCGGCCTCTGGCCACCATTGTTTTGGAAAAGATTATTATTACCGCCAGAAGCCGTGTCTAAATCCCCAACATCACGCACACCATTACCGGTAATGTTCAAGGCACTATCAGCAGCACTGTGATGCACAGCAAGACCGGCAATATCACTTGGCACAAATGTTGGGGGCGTAATAACGTTCGCACCAATCGTCAACGTGGATGCATTCACAGCAGGATCAATGTCCGCTAAAGGATCAAAGGCATCGTTTAATTTAACCGTTACGCCCATTTCTGTGAAATCTAAATCTTCAATTGTGCCCGAAGCGATCGCTGGAACATTCAGTGTTTGGTAACGATCCTCACGCACATGATGCAAGGTCATTGTGCTGGTTGCACTATCATAAGTCACTTCAAACTGGTCACCATCTTGGTGCAGTGGGAAATTTGGCTTAATGTTGTAACCAACAAACCCATTATCTGTCGCAATATCAGCTTCAATAATAGACACACGGAATTCTGGCTGCTCGCCCAGCAAACTCCTTCCGTTAAACTCTGTCCCACTTACAATGCTATCCATTGCACCAACAAGCTGCTGGTATTCAAGATCAAGCGCCTGAAGCTCAATAGAGCTGTTGGTACTGTTTCTTGCAAGTGTCGCAACCGTTTCCATACGGTTTAAGACATCAGTAATATCACCCAGCGCACTATCAGCCATCTGCAACATTGAAGAAGCTTGTAAAAGGTTGTTTCTTGCTGATTTAAGGGCACTAATTTCTAAGCTGATACCTTTAGAGATAGATAAAGAGGCAACATCTTCTTTTGCGTTTGGAATACGAGACCCAGAAGAAAGCTTCGCCAGCTGCGACGAAGACGCGCGTGACGCGTCTCTAAATGCGTTGATTGCACGCATTCCAGATACAGAACTGTTTAAGCTTCTTACCATAATGAGCGGCTACATGCCTTCCTCTATCTATATTGTTATACCTCCTACCTGGAGGGTGGATAAGTGCGGCGCAACTTGTACACGAAGCGCAAGGCGCACTTGTCCTATACTACTTATGCTAAAGCATGCAAATGATTTATGCAAATTTATCTGACAATCAAAAAAGCCCCCTAGAAAGGGGGCTTTTTATATTTTTTCAGAGACTTAAGAGTAAAAACGGAACTGGTTTTTACCACCTTGCTTCGCAGCATACATAGATTCATCTGCGGCATTTAGGACAGCCTCAGCATCGTCACCATCCTCTGGAGCGAATGCAATACCGATACTTGCACCAAGGCGCACACGGTTTCCGCTAATCCAAATTGGCTGGCCGACAAGCTCAAGAACTTTATTTGCGCGCTGCTCTGCAACTTGACGATTATCAAGGTTTGTCAGAACAATGACAAATTCATCACCACCGAGACGGCAAAGAACATCTTCTTCACGCACACAAGCAGACAGGCGGTCAGAAACAACCTGAAGCGCTTCATCACCCACATCGTGACCAAACTTATCGTTAATTGGCTTAAAGCCATCAAGGTCAATAAAGAATGTTACGTATTTCGCTTGGCTCTTTGTCAGACCTTCCATGCGTTGCATGAGGAAGCGACGGTTCGCAAGACCTGTTAGAGGATCTTCGTTTGCTTCTTGAACAGCTTTATCTTTGCTGTTTGCAGCAAGCTTACCCACAACTTTTTGAAGCGTACCAAGCTCATCTTTACGAGTCACATTAATTGGACCCATGTTTTCACCAAATTCAACTTTGTGAATGTATTCGATGATTTCAGAAATATCTTTGATCATTGAGTTTGCGATCACTTTTGAAAATACAAAAGCTGAGCCAAACATAACAGCAACGGCAAACGCAATGCCAAGAATATGCGGCACGTTACCCGCTTGTGCAATGCTTGTTCCGATGTAAGCAAAGTTTACTAGCAAACCCACACCAACCATAAATAGAAAGAATCTTGACCACATATTTACGCGTATCTTTTTTTATTTGTTATTTAACACCATGAATGTTTATGGGCATCCTAACAATTTTTAAACTGGCAACCAACTCAAAACTTCACTTTTCATGGTTTTAATTTTAGACTTCCCCCTATGAAAAAAATAATTGCAATTACAGGTGCGTCTGGCCTAATCGGCTCTGCGCTTAAGCTTGCCCTCGAATCTGACGGGCATAAAGTTCTCTCTCTCTCCAGGCACGGAGGTAATGACTCGCATGAATGGTGGCCGACCACTGTGCTGAATACGAGACAACATTTAGAAGAAGCTACTCACCTCATCCACCTTGCAGGCGATAATATTGCGCGTCGTCCTTGGACAAAAAAACGCAAAGAAGCCCTTCTGCAAAACAGAACATTACTCGCTAAACATGTAACCAGCATGTGCGCAGAGATGCCTAAACTTGAACATCTCATTGTGGGTTCTGCCACAGGGTTTTACGGCACCACTGGAGAAGAGCCTTGCACAGAGGAAACACCTGCAGGTTCAGACTTTTCAGCAACGCTCTGCAAAACCATTGAGAGCCATGCCACAGCGCCTAAAGGCGTTAAACTCACATACATTCGTACAAGTCCTGTGCTTGCCAAACATGATGGCGTTCTCAAAAAAATGCTGCCGTCATTTATGCTGGGCCTCGGTGGCCGTATGGGCAGTGGCAAACAGCCTTTTGCATGGATTTCGCTAGAGGACGAAGTCCGCGCCATTCAGCATATTATAGAGACCGAGCTTGAAGGGCCTGTAAATCTGGCCACCCCCGCAAAAGACACACAAGGAAGCTTTGCAAAAGCACTCGGTCAAGCTCTGAAGCGCCCAACCCTTTTCATCACCCCTGCCTTTGTGCTACGATTCATCCTTCGAGATATGGCAGATGAACTACTTCTCGGCGGACGCACCATCGTTCCAGAAAAGCTTGAAAAAAGCGGGTTCACATTTAAGCACCCAACTCTTGAAAGCGCTTTCAAAGACATATTTAAAAAATAATACAGGATTCTTATGCATATTCTTTTCGCTCTTACATGCTTTTTATTGATAGCTTCACCTGCGCACGCACTGGACATTCAAACAGAAGGCTGGGCACAAGAATTTATGCTTCTGTTTGGTGGGGTCTCACTCCTTCTATATGGCCTTAAAAAGATGACGGCTGCCGTAAAAGCACTCAGCGGTAACAACCTACGTCACTACATGGCACACATGACCAAGAGCCGTTTCCATGCCATGTCAAGCGGCCTGATCATGACAACAATGGTACAAAGTAGTGGCGCTGTTATCGCTATGGTAATCTCGCTTGTTAACAGTCGCGCCCTCACTCTGCCTCAATCTATTGGCCTTGTACTGGGTGCAGATATCGGTACAACCATTACTGTTCAACTGATTGCATTCAAACTCAGCACATATGCCCTTTACGCCATTGCCATTGGCTTTGTCATGCGCGCGGTATGGAATGATAAGAATGAACACCTTTATAATCTTGGCCGTACACTCATGGCAGTTGGGTTTATCTTTTTTGGCCTCTTTATTGTTGGAGAAAGTGCTGCCGCGCTCAAACCCGGCACACCGCTCGGTAACTTTATTAGCCACTTAGACTCCCCTCTTCTCGCTTTTGCGATTGGACTCATTGCCACCACACTTATGCAATCTAGCGCCGCAATGATGGGTATTATTCTGGCTCTGGTAAGTGGGGGCGCTATCGGTATGATTACAGCCATTTACATGATGCTGGGCGCAAACATTGGGAGTACCTCTACTGCGGTTCTTGTTTCTCTCAATAAAAATGCAGAAGCGCGCCGCGTGGCTGCTGTACATGTTCTTACAAAAGTATTTGTGGTTCTGCTCATTTTACCAATCCTGATATTTGCAGAAGACATACTCTTGAACCCAAACCATATCTGGAGCCCATTTGCCAGCATCTTTGAAGACTCTCGCCAAATTGCAAACGCACACACTGCCTTTAACATTTTAGTCGCTCTGATCTTCCTGCCGCTGATTCCACTTGTGAGCAAACTGCTTTCTAAATTCTTTAAGGATAAGCCACGTAAAGAACTGGTGAAAGTTGCACACCTTGATAAGGCGCTATTGGTTACACCTGATATGGCCCTTGATGCTTATGAAAAAGAGCTACCTATTTTTGCCAACCGCATTTTGAAAGACTTGAAAGACTGTGTTGACCTTGCTCTAGATGCACCAGACGGCAAACTTCGCGCCGCACGTATGGCTGAAAAAATGTCAGATTCACACTACCGCCAAATGCTGAAATTTATGTCTAAATTGAGCCGTGAAGAACTCAGCGATAAACAGTCTGCTGAACAACTGTACCTGATTACAGTCACCAACCACCTTGAGAGTATCAGTGATATTATGGGTGATGAAATGTACAGCCTTGGTGTCAAACGTAATAAGCGTGAAGTGGTGATTAGCCCACAAACGCAAAAGGTGATCCTCGCCCTTGCCGATCGTGTGGAGCATGCTCTGTCTATGACCATTCTTGCACTTGATTTTGAACATATTGATATCGCCAAAAAAGTGCGTGAGATGAAAGGTGAAATCACCGACATGCTGAATGACGCGCATAAACATGGTCACGAGCGCCTTGGTGCCAAAGCCCGCAACCGCGTCCAAACCTATTCTGTAGAAATGGATATCTTTGATAGCCTGTATCGTATCTATTTCCACTGTCGTAAAATTAGCCGTGCTGTCCTTGAGTTCCACGGTGAAATGGTGCCTCCAGGAGAGACAACACCCAACCAACATTATGAAAACATCGCCAACACATGGGATGACCCAACCCTTTAAAGAAGAAGGAACACACACATGACTGTCGCAGAAAATATCAGTGCTACACATATTACCTCTATTAACCCTGCTGATGGCAGTACGCTTGGCAGTGTGCCAATGAGCACAAAAGAAGACGTTGCCGCTAAAGTTGCTGCGGCAAGGAAAGCCTTCCCTACATGGCGTGACACACCTCTTAAAGAGCGTCTAAAATGTGCAACAAAACTGCGCGACCTGTTTATTAAACACAAGCAAGAACTTGCTGAACTCACAACAAAAGAGATGGGCATGCCAATTACACAAAGCCTGTTTACAGTTGACCGTGCCCTTGCCTACATGGACTGGGCTCTAGACAATGCAGAAAGCGCTCTTGCTCCCGTTAAAACATACGAAACAGACACAGAAATTAACCACGTTGTTCAAATCCCACGTGGTGTGCTTGGCGCTATTTCTCCTTGGAACTTCCCACCATCCAACTTTGTATGGGCAACCTTCCAGTACGTCATTGCAGGTAACACAATTGTGTTTAAAAACTCTGAAGAAGTGCAACTCACAGCCATGAAACTTGAAGAGCTGATTAATGCTTCAGGGTTCCCAACTGGTGTATTTAGCGTGATTTACGGCGATGGTGAAGTGGCTCAAGCGATGATTGCTGATGACATTGACATGATCAACTTTACAGGTAGCACACGTGTTGGCCAAATTCTCGCTAAGCAAGCTGGTGAAAAATTTATCCCTGCTGTCCTAGAACTTGGTGGCAGTGACCCTGCGGTTGTATTTGAAGATGCCGATCTTGAAAAAGTGATCCCTGCCCTTTACGCAGGCCGCTTTACAAACTGTGGTCAAATTTGCCGCTCAGCAAAACGCCTGATCGTGCATGAAAGCATTGCAGACAGCGTTGTTGAAAAACTCAAAGCACTCACACAAACTAAAGTGATTGGTGACCCAATGAGTGAAAGCACAGACATCGGCCCTCTTGCGGCTGAGCGTCAGCAAAAACTCCTCATTACACAAATTGAAGATGCGAAAGCAAAAGGCGCCACTGTTGTGTGCGGTGGCTACGTTCCAGAAACACTTTCTGGTGCTTACTACGCCCCAACAATCATGACAGGTATTACAGACGATATGGAAATCTGGAAAGAAGAAGCCTTCGGTCCAGTGCTGCCTGTACGTACATTTAAAACCTATGAAGAAGCCATTGCCCTTGCTAACGATACCATCTACGGACTAGGTGCAAGCGTATACACAGAAGATAAAAAGCTTGCTAAGCAGGCATGTTTAGATATAGAAAGCGGCATGGTAAAAGTGAATACAACTGAGTTTGGTCGCCCTGAAAATCCATTTGGTGGCGTTAAGCTTTCAGGCATGGGCCGCGAAAACGGCGTGTGGGGCTTCCACGATGCATGTATCACTAAAGTCATTGCTGAGGAGAAATAAATTCAATGCGTTTAAACGTATATTTACAAAAAGCAGGTGTAGGTTCTCGCCGTGAGGCAGAGCGCCTCGTTGCAGATGAACGTGTAACCATTAACGGGCGTATCGCCACGGCGACAACGCCTGTTGGTGAAAAAGATGTTATCGAAGTTGATGGTAAGAAGGTAACGCCAAAGCATAAACCTTTGCCACGCCTCTTTCGTCTCTACAAACCCCTCGACTTTCTCGTGACCAATGTAGACCCACAAGGCCGAGCAACCATTTATGACCTACCAGTCCTAAACCCACCAATTTGGCCAAAAGACATGCCACGTATCATGTCGGTTGGACGTTTGGACGTAAACAGTGAGGGTCTCCTGCTTCTTTCTACAGATGGCCCCCTTGCACAAGCACTTATGAGCCCTGAAACAGGCATGGAACGTGTCTACCGTATTCGTGTGCATGGTCGCCTGACAGATAAGCAAATTGAAAAGATCGAACGCGGTGTTAAAGTGCGTGGTGTTGAATACCGCGGCGCTAAAATTCGCATGGAAAAACAACCATCAGGTAAAAACACGTGGTACCAAATTACGCTGACTGAGGGTAAAAACCGTGAGGTTCGTAAAATGATGGAACACTTCGGTTGCGTGGTCAACCGTCTGATTCGTATTCAGTATGGCCCGTACCACCTTAAACCACTCACACGCGGTAGTATCCATGAAGTGCCGCGCCACCAAGTGGAAAAGCTCATTAAACAACTGCGCAAGAAGGGTTATGATCTGTGAGTTCACCTTCTGCACTCTACAGTGCCAGAGACCTAACCCCAGATGAGATTCAACAGGGCTTTTTGCCTGCGCTTGATACCTTTTGCACCGCTTTCAACAACACAGAACTCGCCTTTGTAGAACACAAGGGCATTCATGTTTGGCGTACAGCTGATGGTGACACACCAGACCTCAAAGGCCTTTACATGTTTGGTACGGTCGGCCGTGGTAAATCTATGCTGATGCAGGACGTATTTGATAGCATCACCACAGCTAAAAAGCGCCGTGTGCACTTCCACTCTTTCATGGAAGAACTTCATACCCGCATGCATGACCTCACCCCTCCAGCAGGTGTAGACCGCATGCACTTTATGGCCAGTGAAATTGCGGCAGGTTGCAGGCTTCTTTGTTTTGATGAATTCTTCATTACCAACATCGCTGATGGCATGATGCTTGGGCGCTTGATTGACGCGCTTTTCCACTGCGGTGTCACGCTTTGTGCCACAAGTAACTGGGGCATTGAGAACCTTTTCCAAGACGGTCATAACCGCAGCCATATTATGCCCTTTATGAAAAGCCTTCTGGCCAACATGGACGTCCTAGACCTTGGGGCTGGCACAGATTACCGCAAAGAAGATGGCGCAGCGCTTATTGATACCGATTTTAACGACGCATTTAAGACCCTCACAGGCGTAGATGCTGAGCAGACCCCATTTGAACTTGGGTACTTCACACTTCAGGCAAAAGGCGTACACTCACAAGCACTCTGGGCTGACTTTTCAGAACTTTGTGAACACGCGCTTGGCCGTGCAGAATATTTAGAGCTTGTGTCTAAGCACAGTCATTTGCTGGTTGATAACATTCCAGAGCTTAACGTTTCTAAAACTGAAGCCATTATGCGTTTTATTGTGATGGTGGATATCGCTTATGAATCAGGCGTCCCCATCCTCCTCTCAAGCGAACATGACATTGACACGATCTGCACCGCGCCAGATGCAGCCTTTGCCTTTGAGCGCACACTTTCACGTATTTATGAGTTGAATCATGCCCACAGCAAACGCCTCAAAAGTGCATAATTACAACAAACTGTGCTTTTAGCTACACAGTTAGTTATTTAAGAGATATTTTTTGGCTGGCTGATATAAGATTCTGTGGCATCATGGGGTTTAGGAATTTAGGGAGAGATTTTATGAAAAAATCAATTTTGGCACTCAGCGTGCTGAGCACAGCATTTAGTTTTTCTGCACATGCAGGCTCAGACCCACTTGAGGGCATGAACCGCAAGATTTTTGCATTCAACCACATGCTGGATACAGCCATTATTTCACCAATTGTAAAAGGCTATCAGTTTGTTACACCTGACTTTGCTGAAAAGGGTGTAAGAAACTTCTTCGATAACCTTTACACACCTACGGTGATTATCAACCAAGTGCTACAAGGGAAGCCTAAAGAGGCTCTACAGAGCACTGGTCGCTTTGCAATGAACTCAACAATTGGTATTGGTGGACTTTTTGATGTTGCGACAGATGGTGGCATGCCCAAATACCAAGAAGACTTCGGTCAAACACTCGGTGCATGGGGCGTTGGCTCAGGCCCATACCTTGTTCTACCAGTCTTTGGTCCTTCTTCTGTACGTGATGGTGTTGGCCGCTTTGCTGACCGTTACACGAACCCAATCACGTACATCCAAGATAACGATGATAAGAACCGTATGTTTGCTCTTTCTGTTATCGACGCTCGCACACGTTACCAAGGTATGGAAACGTTTGTAACAGGCGAAAAATACGAGTTTATGCGTGATGCTTACTTGCAACGTCGTGAATATCTTGTTAAAGATGCTGAGATGGGTTCGGATGATCCGTTCCTTGATGATATTGAATAGGTTACGCAACTTTTTAATAACTTACCCAGGAGTTCTAAGTGAACCGCGTTATTGAACACGCTTCGAGCGCATATATGTGCGCACTGAAACATCCAAAGGCCATTCTTATGGCCCTTTTGGTTTTATTATTTGCTGCGGCACACTTTTCAAAAGACTTCTACTACGACGCTTCTGCCGACACATTGGTTGCAGAAGACGATCCAGAACTTGCATACTACCGTGAAATTGTTGAAGAGGTTGGTGATGAAACCGCCCTTATCCTCACATTTGCACCAAAGAGCGGTACACTGTTTTCTGCGGAATCTGTTGAACTTCTCCAACGCTTTGAACATGACATAGAACAAGTGCCTGGCGTGCATGAAGTCACAACACTTCTTGATGCCCCCCTCCTAAAAAGCCCGCCTGTTCCTCTCGCTGAAATGGCTACCAACTTCAGAACACTACTTTCTGATGATGTTGACTTTACAGCAGCGCAAAGCGAACTCACAGCGAGTCCTCTCTTTAGCAATCTCTTAATTAGTGAAGATGGTAAAAGCACTGCCATTCGTGTCCGCTTTGAAGGTAACCCAGCCCTTGACAAACTGTTTAAAGAGCGCCAAAGCCTCCGACTGAATAAAAATAAAACAGCAGAGCAAGTTGAACACCTAAAAGATGTTGAAGCGGCTTACCTAGACGTTTATAAGCGCTTCCTTGAGCATCGTGAAGAAGCCATTCAAAACGTTAAAAACGTGCGTGATAGCTATACTGAACATGCTGTGATTTATCTTGGTGGCCTACCACTCATCGCATCAGATATGATTAGCTACGTTCAAACAGATATTATGTTCTTTGGAACGGGGACACTCCTACTCATGATGTTCACTCTGTTTATGTTTTACCGCAAACTCCGTTGGGTTGTGATCCCAATGGCCATTACAGTTGTCACAGCTATGTTTTCAATTGGTATTCTCGGTGCACTAGAAAAGCCGGTAACCGTTGTCTCGTCTAACTTTATTTCTATTCTGGTGATTCTGTCTGTATCTATTGCTGTTCACCTGATTAACAAATACCGGGAAACACTGGAGCAACACCCAGAACTTACAAACCGTGAACTGGTCCATAAAACATTCCAAGATAAATTTGCACCATGCTTCTACACAACACTCACAACAATGGTTGGTTTTGCCTCTCTTGCAACAAGCACTATTGTTCCAGTAAAAGACTTCGGCCTCATTATGTGCATGGGTGTATGGGTGGCCTTTATTGTGGCATACACACTGATGCCAGCGATCCTACTTTTACTTCCAAAAGAGAAATTGACAGAAACAACACGTGATAATAACACACCAATGATTCGTTATGCTTACCGTCTTGCGGCTAAGAAAACGCGTTATGTGCTATGGGGTGTGGTTGTGATTATTCTTGTCACTCTTTTTGGCTTAAACAAACTCAGCCTAGAAAACCGCTTCCTCGACTACTTTGGTGGCGAAACAGAGATTTACAAAGGCCTCGCCTTTATTGATGAAAACCTTGGCGGTACTGTGCCAATGGACGTGATTGTGAGCTTCCCACCTTACAAGGTTGAAGAAGTCGATGAAGAAGACGAATTCTTTGATGACTTTGGCGGCGCCGATGAAGCAGATACATACCCAGAACGCTACTGGTTTACACCCGATAAAATCGACCGTGTACGTGAAATTGAAGACTACCTTAACTCTCGTCCAGAGATTGGTAAGGTCATCTCTCTTGCAACACTTGAAGTTATGGCCCGCGATTTTAATGGTGGCCAACCTCTTGGCGCGGTTGAAATGGTTGCAGTTCTTGGCTCAGCGCCAAAAGAGCTCCGCAACGATTTCATTGCCCCTTATGCCTCTCCATTTAATGGCTACATGCGCATTTCAACACGCATTAAAGAAACATACGGCAAGTTCTCCCGTGATGAGATGATTCAAGAGATTGAAAGCCACGCCATCAATGAACTTGGTTTTGATGAAGGCCAAGTACGTATTACAGGCATGAACGTCCTCTTTAATGGCATGTTGAAAAAACTCTTTGAATCACAAGCTTCAACACTTGGCTTTGTGATTGGTGCAACATTCTTGATGTTCACAATTCTACTACGCTGCTACAAGATGGCACTTATCGGTATCTTCCCGAATGTCATTGCAGCCTTTATGATTCTTGGTTTTATGGGTCTTGCTGGCATTCCACTGGATATGATGACAATCACCATTGCCTCTATTGTCATTGGTATTGGTGTCGATGATGCGATTCACTATTTGTATCACTTTAGAGAAAATCTAGAGAAAAGCCGTGGTGACGTAGACTTTGCTGTCCGTCACAGCCACAGATTTATTGGTCGTGCCCTTTACATGACATCTGTAACCGTCATGATTGGTTTTTCTATCCTGTGTGCCTCACAATTTGTCCCGACAGTCTACTTTGGGCTTTTAGCAGCGCTTGCAATGGCCTTGGCATTGTTCGCGAATTTAACTATACTACCAGCACTCCTCATAAGGTTTTATAGAGTATTTAGAAATAGCTAGGCGAGAAACAGAGATGAAAACATATAAAAAACTACTTCTAACAGCCGTTCTAGGCCTTTCTGTAGGCATGACAGCACTAGAGCTACAAGCACGCGAAAACTCAGCACAAGTGGCTGTAGAGAGTGCGGCTATGGAAATGATGGACTTCATCAAGACACAACAAGGTCTCACAGAAGTAGATACGACTCAAATTGAGTCTATGCTGACGCCTATTATCGATTTTAACGGCATTGCAAAAGCTGTCATGGGTAAACACCGTAAAGTGATGAGTGAAGATCAGAAAACAGCATTCAACCGCGTTTTCAAAGAAACAATGGTCAACCTTTACAGCAAGTCTCTTACAGAATTTGCCATTACTGCAATTGATGTAAAGCCGATTGAAAACCAAACAAACGAAAAAGCTGCTGCAAGCATGGTTGTTACAGAAGCCTCTGGCAAAACGTACAACGTGAACTACAGCCTACGTAACATTGATGGCAACTGGATGGTGCGTAACGTCATTCTTGATGGTGTAAACATGGGGCTGACTTACCGTAACCAGTTTAACAGCGCCATGACACAGTATGGTGGTGACATCGAAAAAGTGATTGCGAGCTGGAATGTAACAGTAAATGGTAACGGCCACGATGGTGTTGCAACGAAGTAATTTTACCTACTAAACAGGATAAGAAAGCCCCCGACTGGGGGCTTTCCTATTTCGTTTAAATTGCGACTTCCATCATTTCAGGCGGACAGTCTTCCAGAAGAACACGAATGCTGTTTTCACTGAAAGCACCATCGATGAGGTTAATCATCTGACGCTGGCTATTCTTGTAAACAATACCGTGGGTATTGAGCCAGTCACACAGGCCTTTAACGTAACGCTCACGGCCGGTGGATGTACCAACCTGCCATGCGGTGCCGTTAATCACAGGCGTATGTGCGTGTCCAGTAAAGGTTCGCATCGAAGCACGGGCAAACTGCGCCACACTCCCTTTAGAACCCTTGCTTCCCATATCACCGTGCATATCCATTTTGATCGGATCTGCAGCATCAAGGGGATGCAAGCTGTCATCGTCACGTTCCAGGAAGATGAAGCGTTTCCGCTCCGCTGCTGTCATGTGCGCAATCATGTAGATCGGCATTGCGCCAAGCTCACTATGCGGGTGCTTTTGCTGATATTCTTCAACAATGCGCACCAGCTTACCGTAGGTTTCTGCAACCCGGGCAAACTCCACACGGCTCAGCCATTGCTTATAGGACGACAAAGGATCATCGCTATTGAGCCAGCGATCCAACCACTCACAGTGGTTCGATGGAACAACCTTGAACTTCGCTCCAGGTGCCATCTTCATCATCCAGCGGTAACGATCCAGAAGCTGTTGCAGCTCGGTCTCCACATCCAGAAGGCCGCGAGCGGCTTTCAGGGACATGATACGTTTGTCCTTTTTGTCATGTTCACTCACCGAGTGACCATTGAAGCTGTCATGGAGGTGAATCCACTGCGGACGCAGCGTATCTACCACCCCTCCTTTACAGAAGGTCAGCCACAGACAAACAGGATCAGTCGCACCGTTGTGAAGGTCAGCCATCACAAGAGAGTCCACTGCGTTTTTCTGCTTCTTGGCGCCCGACGGAGTATAGAACACACCATCAATGTCATAAAACTCACCAAATTCGTTGGAGAGGATCTGACGATAATGGAAGGTGCCGTCTTCGTTCACATGGACGTAAACAAAGCCCCAGCAATGACGTTCACGCGCAATACGTGCCTTTTTGCTTTCCTTGTAACGATCAGGATAAGTGATCGCACCGGTACAAATCAGAAGCTTGGGCGTACCCACGTTGTCAACAGCAACCGCCTTCATGTCCATCTTGGGATGGCCAAAAATTTGGGTTTGCTTGCCGCCAACAGCTTCAAGGCGAGAGAGAGGCTGGTCCAGAGTTGGCTCCAAACGCTGCGTGTTAATCGCAACCTTATGTGAAAGCTCAACTTCGTCCTGGCGTTCCGCATAAACCACCGTCAGATCTTCATCTTTGGTGATCACGCTGGGCAGCGCAGTAATCAGCTCGTACTCATTGGTTGCTTTGTTGAGCTTGTAGGTCGTACCATACTGGCTCGGCAACACAACGCATTTTGCACCTTTACGCTTCGCATAAACTTTCATGGCCTTCAGGACATGGCGGTTCACACGAGAGCCAAACAGAGCACTGGTCACACAGTAACCACCAGGGCCGCCCAGATGACTGGTGTCATCTTCATGGGGAATGGCGTACAGGCGTGCTTTACCACGGCTGTGCACCTTCGGCAGGTTTTTGCGCTCAGAGCGATCAACTTTCAGGCGAAAGTCTTCATAATCATTCATCCAACGCTTGAGCGTCGCCATCCGGATTTCGTAGTGTTCAGCTACGTCTTCCAGTTCGGGATAAAGACCATGGTTATTCAGGATACTGATAAACAGTTCCCATTCTTCACGAATCTTAGGTTTAGCCATTTTGGAATCCTCCATGGCAATGAGAAAAAGAGAATTAAGATAGAAAGTTGGATACAATTTACCCAATCAAAAAGATCAGATCAAGCGAAATCCCATTTATTTTGAAAACTCTTTTACATAAAACTAACGCCTCAATGGCTTCTATGTTAGTATAGCAGCATGGAGCCAGAACAAGTCCTTGATGTTGCTAGACTTTCACTTTCAACCTTGATGTATGTGTCAGGGCCTAGCATGATTGTAGCCCTCGTTGTGGGCTTAGTTATTGCGTTGTTTCAAGCCCTTACTTCTATTCAGGAAGTAACCCTCACATTTGTACCAAAAATCCTTCTGGTTTTCCTCGCGATTCTTCTAACGCTGCCCTTTATGGCAGACCAGCTGAACAGCTTCGCAAATGAGATTTTCTCTATGATTGCAGGCAGCGGCTCTAGCATCTCTTAAGCGCTATGGACTTTGTTGATTACAGCACGTTCCTCGCCTACGGGTTCTTCCTCTGCTTTGTCCGTGTTGCGGCTTGCATTATGGTGTACCCAACACTCAGTGACCAATCTATTAACTTACGCACAAGGCTCATGCTTGCTCTTGTCCTTGCCGTTACCATTTACCCAATTGTGGCAGAAGGCATGCCCCTTCCCCCAGAAAAAAGCGGGATTCTTGCCATGCACGTCCTTAAAGAAATGGGAGTTGGTATCCTCATGGCCCTTGCGGCACGCTTTGTGATGGCCGCCGTTTCCCTTGCGGGTGAGCTTATGGGTTTCATGACAGGTTTTCAGGCTGCCAGCATGTTTGACCCCATTACAGGTGCTAACTCATCAGCCATTGGTGTCTTCCTCTCCCTTGTGGCAGGTGTCCTCCTCTTTGCCTTTGAGATACACCACATCTTGATAGCAGGATTGGCTCAAAGTTTTAGCGTTATCCCCGTAACTCAAGGGCTTGAGCTTTCAGATAGCCTTGCAGCCATTACAGCAGCAATTAACAACATGATGAAGATCGGAGTGCAACTGGCAGCTCCTGTCATGGTGATTGGATTTTTAGGATACTGTGTATTTGGTATCTTTAACCGCATGATTCCTCAGCTTCATGTCTTTTTCATCTCCCTACCCATTTCTATTGGGGTAGGACTTATCATCCTTGGCATATCCCTTGCAGGCGTGATAACCTTAATAGGACAAGAATTAGAGAAAAACGCCATTTTATTTGGCGCTTAAGTATAAAAAAAGCTATAACAGACGTATGAACATTAAAATTGACGGCAATAAGACGGTTGGCTCCGTTTCTAAGAAGAAAAAATCGAGCGGCGCGGGCAAAGCCAGTGGCGTAAAATTTGGCCAAATGGTGGATTCTATCCGCGAAGCTGATGCTGTCTCTGGTGCAGAAGGCGTTGAAGCTATCGAAAGCGCATCTAGCGAAGGTTCTGGTCCTGTTGATCCATACAACATCCCTCAAGATGCTCGTGGCCGAGGGAAATACATGCTAGACCGCTTAGAAGACCTTGAGAAGGATATTCTTTCTGGTAACCCAACAGATGCCATTGAAAAGCTCCGTCACGCTCTAGACACAGAAGCTATTGACCGTGCAGAACTCTCACCAAAGCTTATTGAGATCCTTGATGAAATTGATATGCGTGCCAGCGTTGAAGTGGCAAAGATGGAAACTGCCAACGAAAAATAAATTTTATAGAACATAAAAAAGCTCCCGAGTTGGGAGCTTTTTATTTGAGAATCTTTTAATAAGCCTCAGTGATTGAAATCGCCTCGATCACTTCTGTTACAGAAACAGCGATCTCTTCTGCAGGGCCCATTGCAGGTTCAATTGCATTAAGCTCAGCATCAGACACCACAATAAGGTGGTCATTCATTGTTTCTGGTTTTGTCATCCAGTTATAACCGCCAATCAATGTCACAGACACCACAACTGGCATAATGTACTTCTTATAAACGCTCATGGTTTATGTATCCCTTACTTAAATCCGAAACAGATTATGGCGTGCAAATTCAAAATTGCAAGTTTTAAGCATATAAAAAGGCTCTCAGCAGACTGAGAGCCCTTTAAAACCTAGCTTTATTATGGCTGAAGCGTTTCTGAAACAGCGTCTACAAACTCTGTAAGAGAAGCTTCTAGCGTGCTTGTATCAACCATACTTGGTGCATCACCCATATCTTCATCCATAGAAGCTGTATCTTCTACAGCATCAACAGTCACAGATGTATCACCAGATGTATCTTCAACAACAGGCGCCGCAAGCTCAGGAGTGACGACAACAACTTCTTCTTTCTTCTCCATGATCATGTAAGCAACAACAGCAGCTACAATGACAGCCAAAATCAAAATCTTTTTCATAAGTATCTATCCTTTATTTCCTTGCGGCCGAGTATGCCTTAACACGTTAAAAATGCAAGACATATTATAAAGAAAAGGCTGCCCGTAGGCAGCCTTTTCCTGCACCATTACTGGTACAAAATCGTTTCAGCCACATGGAATCCAGCATTGAGCTCATCCCAATGGTCATTCAAATCATCAGCAGTGCCGGGCCCCAAAACTTCAAAAGCTTTCACCTTTGCGGCCAGTTCCGGTGGAATTTGCGCGAGCACTTCAGCAATAGAAGGCTTAAACAGGCTTGGCGCACCGTAAGAGTGCAGCGTTTTCACGCGGCCAAGCTCCATCACAACCCCAGAACGCTCTTCAAAGACAGGATCCCACAGGAAAGCCGTCTGGCGCAGGTTTTTCGGTTGTTCAATGGTATAGAGTTTCCCCTCTTTCCTCACCAGTGCTTTAATGCGTGCCGCACGGCTGCGCAATTCTTCATCACTGATTTTCGGAATCGAGAATTCTTTAGACATAGATGTCTCCTCAGACAAGAGTAAAAAGGAACGGGTGATTTATGTAGGAGAGACTGTATATACCAACCACATATAAATCGCAATGCTTTATGGCAAAAAGAAAGCCGCCCACTTGGGCGGCCCTCTCAATTCAGGTCTCTCATTAACGAGAGTAGAATTCCACGACTAGGTTCGGGTTCATTTGAACTGGGTATGGAACTTCCTCAAGACCAGGAACGCGTACGTAAGTACCCTTCATGTTCTTAGGATCCATGTTCATGTAGTCTGGAACTTCGCGAATCATGCGCTCAACAGATTCCTGAACAACAGGAATGTTGCGGCTTTTTTCACGTACTTCAATAACGTCACCAACTTTACAACGGTAAGAAGGGATGTTTACCACTTTACCGTTTACAAGAACGTGCTTGTGGTTAATGAATTGGCGTGAAGCGAATACAGTTGGTACGAAGTTCATGCGGTAAACAACTGCGTCCAGGCGGCTTTCTAGAAGACCAATAAGGTTTTCAGAAGTATCACCACGACGACGTGTTGCTTCTGCGAAGATGTTACGGAATTGTTTCTCACCGATGTTACCGTAGTAACCTTTAAGCTTTTGCTTTTCACGAAGCTGAATACCGTAGTCAGTTAGCTTCTTACGACGAGCACCATGTTGACCTGGGCCAGCTTGGTTTGTGTTAGTTGGGCATTTGTCTGTGCCCCATAGGTTTTCACCTAGGCGACGAGAGATCTTGTGCTTAGGTGTCTGACGAGTACTTGGCATAATACCAGTCCTTTCATGTCTTTCATTATAATTTCAGTGCAATCAATTTCACATGCCCACTTATCGCAAGGTCGCAGAAACATTGGTCTTTCACGCTATTTCTGTGCCCCCATAAGCCGGGACTGCACCACTTAACTAAGTGCTTTTACTTGAAATTACAAGGAGGAGTCAAGGTTTTTTGTATGTTTTTATACGTTTTTAGCCGCGAGAGTCGCCGCCGAAATCTAGTTCATCAAAGTCAATCGTATCATCAGGGTGAATTAACCCTAGATCGCGCTCAAGCTTAGACATCTTTTCAGAAGCATCTAAATCCCAACTGGCTTCACGCATATTTTTAAGTTCATCAAGCTCTGGAGCATCTACCATGAGCTCTTGCCAATTATCATTAATGGCCTTTAAATCTCTTTCATGGCTGGTTGCAAAACGCTCTCTATTAAAGTCTGTACCCATAGAAGTTTGGCCACGCGCACTTTCCATACGTTGCTGTACTGCGCGTGATTCCAACATCTCTTCAGGAACATCTAGATCGGCGTAATCCATCCAATCCGCCATCGTGCCGACATTTTCAATTAAGTGGCTTTTATTAGAACAATGCTTACTATAGCTTGGCAATTGATCTACAGGAGAACTCGGAAACTCTGACTTATCTGCTCGAAAAGCATGAAGAGACTGCTTATAATTATCTACGCGTTCCTGATAATTAACAAGGTGCTTTCCTAAAGACTGTGCCTCTGGCATGTCACTATTAAGAAGGTTATTTGCTGCACGGCCAAGGTCACGATTTTTATCGCATAAGGCATCCAAACGGTCTTGCATCTCTTGTTTTGTCATAGTGTCCTCCCACTGTTTTATATATGGGCGCACAAGCGCCATTGTACAAGGGGGCAAAACGCACTACATTAGACATATGAAAAATGAATTTAAGCTCGTATCAAATTATAAGCCCAGTGGTGACCAACCGCAGGCCATTAAAGACGTATGTACATGGGTAGAAGAAGGCGCGCAAGAAAGCGTTGTCCTTGGGGTAACGGGCTCTGGTAAAACGTTTACCATGGCAAATATTATTGCTGAAACAGGCAAACCTGCTCTAATTATGGCCCACAACAAAACGCTCGCTGCACAGCTATATGAAGAGTTCAAGGCCTTCTTCCCAGATAATGCTGTAGAATACTTTGTCTCTTACTATGATTACTACCAGCCAGAAGCCTACGTCGCCCGTAGAGACCTTTACATTGAAAAGACAGCCTCTATTAATGAGCAGATCGACCGCCTGCGCCACGCTGCAACCCGTGCCCTGTTTGAGCGTCGCGATGTGATCATCATCGCCTCTGTTTCTTGCATTTACGGTATTGGTGACCCGGAAAGCTATGCCGATATGAAAATTCCGCTCCATGTGGGTGACACCATTGAACGTGACATGCTGCTACGCAAACTGGTTGAGCTTCAGTACTCTCGTAATGATAACGCCTTCTTCCGCGGCACCTTCCGCGTGAAAGGCGATACGCTTGATATTTACCCAGCCCACATGGAAGATGCCGCATGGCGCCTGAGCTTCTTTGATGATGAACTGGAAGACATCAAACTATTTGATCCACTGACGGGTGAAAAGCTAGACAAGCTTGAAAGCGTGACGGTTTATCCAAACAGCCACTATGTGGTGCCACGCCCAACAATTCTTAAAGCGATGGAAACCATCAAAAAGGAAATGATTGAGCATACGGAGTTTTTAGAAAAGCAAGGTAAGCTTGTTGAAAAGCAACGCTTAGAAGAACGCGTCACGTTTGATCTAGAAATGATGCAAGCTTCTGGTTACTGTAACGGCATTGAGAACTACTCTCGCCACCTCACAGGTCGCCCTGCTGGCGCTCCGCCACCAACCCTCTTTGACTACATGCCAGAAGATAGCCTTCTGTTTGTGGATGAATCTCACGTCACCGTCTCTCAAGTTGGCGGCATGAGCCGTGGTGACGCCGCACGTAAACAAAACTTGGTAGATTATGGATTCCGCATGCCATCAGCCAGAGATAACCGCCCCCTTACCTTTGAAGAGTGGGACAGCCGTCGCCCACAAACGGTTTATGTCAGTGCCACCCCGCAACCTCATGAAGTTGAGCGTGCCGGCGATCACATTACTGAACTTGTGGTACGCCCAACAGGGCTTGTTGACCCTGTGGTAGAAATTCGCCCTGTAGAAGGCCAAGTGGATGACCTCATGGCCCAGATTATTAAAACCACAGAAAAGGGCTTTAGAACTCTGGTCACCACTCTCACCAAAAAGATGGCAGAGCAACTGACCGAGTACCTACATGAGAATGGTGTAAAGGTTCGTTATCTCCATAGCGACATCGATACCCTTGAGCGCGCTGAAATCCTGCGTGACCTGCGTCTAGGAGCATTTGATGTGCTTATTGGGATCAACTTACTCCGTGAAGGCCTCGATTTACCTGAAGTGGGTCTGGTGGCGATTCTGGACGCTGATAAAGAAGGCTTCCTCCGCTCAACCACCTCACTTATCCAAACCATCGGACGTGCAGCGCGTAACGCAGAAGGGATCGCTATCCTTTATGCCGACCACATGACAGACAGCATGAAAGCCGCCATAGACGAAACTGAACGCCGTCGTGAAAAGCAAATGGCTTACAACACTAAGCATGGCATTACACCAAAGACAATTCTTAAAGAAGTCCGCTCAGGCCTGCAAGACGCCCTTGGTAAATCTAAGGAAGAGAAACAGATTAAAGTTCTGCAACAACGTGCGGATAAGCTAGGCATGAAAGATATCCAAAAGGATATTGAAACCCTGAAGAAGGAAATGATTAAAGCTGCTGATGACCTTGAGTTTGAGAAAGCTGCTGAAATCCGTGACCGTATTCATGAACTTGAAGAGCTACATATGAAGCTGAGTTAGAGGTGTTCTGTTTGCTTCCTGCTTTGTATTTATCAAATATAAAATTTTCTAAATACAATTCTTCGCAAACACTCTCTTGCTTCAAAACTACTCTTTGCAAAAACATCTCTCCGATATGTTTTTAACTGCTTTAAACCGCTCAAAACACCTGAACGTTTTGGCTCGCCTGTTCGGTTACGCACTCTCATAGGCCAGCATTTTTGATCCTCACATTATATCTATGAGAAATAAAAAAGCCCCGCTCTTGCGGGGCTTTTTTTATATAAGATTTTAGCTACGTCCAACTCTCAGCAGAACCACAAACTCTGTGTTTTGCTTGTTGTTTGTTGCACGTTGGATAATATCGCTTAGGCCTGGTACAAGGTTCAGCATTGGCATGTACTCTTTATTGATGCCTGTGCTGCTTTCCATAAGGCCACCAATTGCGTAGATACGCCCGTAGTCAACAACCATATCTTGGTCAATAATGTTGTTTGCGATGTTCGGTACTTCGTTTGTTACCGTTTCAGCGTCAGCACCTACACCAACAACCGTTTGAATCTCTGTTGAACCACTTTGTGATGCAACAGATAGACGGAAGCGGAGTTGAACTTTGTTCTTACCAATAAATGGGAATACTGTCATTACCGTACCAGCATTCTTAAACTTAGCCGTATCCGTACGAGAACCAATCACAACGTCACCAGTTGATGTCGTACTTTGGTCAACCTCTGTTTCAGCGTAACCAAGCTGACGTGTAATACTCACACGGGAAAGCTGGTTGTTACGCGCCAATACAGATGGGCTAGAAATTGTATAAACATCAGAAACTGTGCTAAGTGCCTGTAAAACGGCATCTAAGTCAGCATCTGACCCTGTTTTTTGCTGAAGAACACGTAACGTTCCACCAACAGCATTACCTGTTGTGAGAGGCGTTCTTGAACCAAAACCAATTGTACCAAAGAAATCATCACCCAGTAGACGCTCACTTGTAAAATTACTTCCTGTATCTGTTGTGCGGTCTTTTACAATTGCAACAATACGGGCTTCAACGTAAATCTGACGGTTAGACGTTTCTTGGATTTGGCCAAGGTACTCTTCAATCAAGCGGTGCGCTTCAGGTGCAGCACGTACTGTAATAATACCTGCACTCTTTGTCACACGGTACCAAGGCTCAGCATCTTCTTCTGGCTGAAGGTGTTCATTTCCTTCAACATTTGGAAGGCTATCTGGACGAATTTCACCAGATTGCGTGAGGCTCGCAAAAATATCAGCTTGCGCGCTACTTGCACCTGTTAGGCTTGGCGGTGGCAGAAGCTCAGATAGAGCAGCTGCTGCATCTGATGTGTTTTCTGCTTGTGTAAAATCGTTCTGGCTTACAGATGAGCTGCCACCTGAACGGCCTTGTGCTGTTGCAAGCTGGCCTACAAGAACAAGATCTTCAAGCGTGTCTTCAACTTGCGTCCACACGTCATCTTCGTAGTCAGTTGTAATATCTGTTGCATCGCTGTTTGCTTCTGCATCTTCAGCTTCAGCTGCAAGCTGTTCTGTTGGCGAAATCAAAGAACCTTTACGGTTACTCTGAGAAACTTCAAGGATGTAGTTACGGATTGGGTAACGTGTTACGTACCATACACCGTTAACATAGTTGTAGTGGTAACCCACTTTACTCAGTACAATATCCATCATTTCTTGGAAGTCTGCACCTGAGTGAATCACTGTTACGTTACGGTTTCTTAAACCTTCTGGTAGAACCACAGATTCACCTGCAACGTTTGCAAGCTCAAGAACCACAGACTCTACATTACGGTTTGTGTAAACCACATCAAACGGAGGAAGGTTCGGACGCTTTAGCTGAATGTTATCAGCAAGACGCACTGTTGGCGCGTCATCTGCACGCTGCATGTGGAACACACCATCACGAATGGCGCCACGAGGTTTAATCTGACGTGAGTCAGCAACTTCCTGATCAGTTGGTGGAAGAATCTGGTCCTTATAATACGACGATGTGCACGCAGAAAGAACCAGCGATGCACATGCGAGAAGGCCTATTTGAAGTGTATTTTTATATTTTTTCATCAATAGTATGTATCCGAAATTACAATTACTCGAGACATATTAAACACTTTTACAAATAATTGCACGCCCGACATGTTATTTACACGATCAACCATGTAACCAACGAACTCATCAAAGTTACTCTCAGCAGTAATATTCACTTTATCATCAAGGAGATAACGGTTTTCATTCTTTAGTCTCCAAGCAATATCCCAAGGGCCAGTTTTTTGCTCAGCTTGCGAAACAATGTCTTCCATAATTTGCTCAAGTGTTGCGTTTTCAATGTTCACCGCTACACGGATATCACCTAGGTCTTTGTAAGATGTCAGTTCACGTTCGTGGAATGCCTTCGCCGTTTCAGGCACAAGCATCACATCTACATCTTCAGATGGCTTATCAAGCTTAGATGTTTTTGGTGAAAACTTTGCAACTTGCGTTTCTGTTTTCGGTGCCTTCTTTTCAGTTGGCTTTGTACCAGAATCCATAGACATGAGGCGCTTTCGAGAGGCCTCAAAATTTTCTCTTACTTCTTCGTCGCTTAGCACACGTGCTGAGGCTTCAGAAGGTGTCAGAGTCGGTAGAAGCAGGCATCCGAGTGCCATAGCGATAATGTGACCTTTGAGGTTCTTCATGTGTGAGGTTGCCCTTCTCAAATCTTAAAACTTGTGGCGTAACGCCCCTGCGCTACATGTATATATATTCCAAAGTCTAGCGGAATTGTCAGGTAAAGAGCAAGGTACTCCAAGACTTTAAAGCCACACAGTGCGACCGATTTGCATCACATTTTTCACGAGAGGCAAAACCGAGTTTGATTGACAACAGGCCTAAAAAAATGTGGAATGCTGGCCATACTGAAAGTTCATTCGAGTAAGTTTACGTTTTACGATGCATAAAGCCTGTTTTGAAGAGTGCTATGTACAGATTAAGTACATGAGCGATAAAAAACGGATTTAGGCGCGTAAATACGAAGAATAATAGAATAAGGAATTCGACATGCGCATGCCATCTGAAGATAAAATTTATGATCTTGGTTCTAATCTACTTCAAAACGCCTCAGAAGATAAAAAAGGCTTTTCTTTTGGAGGTTGGACACAGTCACTTCTCAATCGCATGATGGACAACGAACCTTTCCGTGTGGCAGCACTCCGCTTTACTGATGTTGCCCCAACTCTCCGTAACGACAAAGAATTTATGGAACACCTCAGTGCCTACTTTAGTGATGTAGGCGGCCTAAAAGGCTTTATTGGTGATGGCGTTCCAGCGAAAGGCCTACTTGGTAAAATTATTGCCCCAATTGGCCGTAAAAACATTAAAGGCATGGCAAAATCATTCATCGCAGGCGAGACCATTGATGATGGCCTTAAAACACTCGAAGACCTCCACAAGCGCAACCTAGCTGGTAGCATTGACATCCTTGGTGAAGCCGTGATTTCTAAGGCAGAAGCTGAAGAATTTACTAGGGCTTACCATGATGCGATTGACGCCTTTGCAAAACATACAAGCCAATGGGACGCGCCTGATTTTCCAGAGCATGACAGCCTTGGCCCAATTGCACGTGCAAACCTCTCCGT
Source organism: Pseudomonadota bacterium (assembly GCA_036141575.1). Lineage (NCBI taxonomy): Bacteria > Pseudomonadati > Pseudomonadota > Pseudomonadota bacterium. The sequence continues at coordinate 105,951 of JAYZXF010000006.1, forward strand.
TAAGCTCAGCGCACTTTATGAACACGTGTCTCCACGCGCACATGCGCACAGTGTAGAGGTTCTAACTGAACGCTTTGGTAAACTTCTACGCCACGCTCAAGAAAAGAACGTTTACCTCCATATTGATGTAGAGCAGTTCAGCCTTCTACCAATTACATTTGAAGTCTTTGAAAATGTACTCATGGCAGAAGACCTACGTGACTACATGCATGTGGGTATTGTGTGCCAAGCATACCTGCGTGAAAGTGAAGACTTCCTTGATAAATTGATTGACCTTGCCAAGCGTCGTAAAACACCATTTAGCATTCGCCTTGTTAAAGGGGCTTATTGGGACTTTGAACAAGCCTACGCTGAACAAATGGACTGGCCATGCCCAGTGTTTGACCAGAAGGAAGAAACAGACGCAAACTTTGAGAAACTCACTGTTAAACTCATTAACGCCTTCCCTCACCTGCGCCCTTGCATTGGGAGCCACAACGCACGCTCACTCAGCGTTGCCATTGCTGCTGCTGAACAAAAAGGCCTGAAGAGCGAAGACTTAGAGTTCCAGTGTCTATACGGTATGGCTGAGCCTTTCCGTAACGCCATGCGTAACATGGGTTACCGCACACGTGTGTACTGCCCAGTGGGTGAATTTATTCCAGGGATGAGCTACCTTGTGCGCCGCCTGCTTGAGAACACAGCCAACCAGTCGTTCCTACGTATGCACGGCCATGATGCAACGCCTCTTAAAGAGCTTATGAAAAAGCCTGAGCTTGCAGCGACAACAACACTTACTGGTGAAGTTGACACCAACCGCTTTATTAACCACGCCCTTAAAGATTTCTCAAGAGAAGACCATCGTGTGCAAGCAGTAGCCGCTCTTGAAAAAGGCGCAAAGCAACACCCAATTAAGGTTCAACCTGTTATTGGCGGTAAGGCCCTTTCAGGTGGTGATGTGCTGCGTCACATCTGCCCGTGGCAATCTCACACAACAACAACGGATGTACACTGCGCCTCAACGAAAGATGTAGATGCAGCAGTTTCTCTCTCTAAAGGCGCTATGAAAGAATGGCGTGACCTTGGCGCGAAAGGCCGTGGTGAAATCCTACGCAAAGCTGCAGACATGTGCGCTGAGCGTTGGGACGAGCTTTTTGCCCTGCAAGTGTTTGAATCTGGTAAAGATTGGGCACATGCGGATGCCGATATTGCTGAAGGTATCGACTTTATGCGCTACTACGCAGATGAAATGGAAACACTGAACAGCAAGTTCCAACCAAACAGCGTTTGGGGTGAAGCCAACAACACAGTTTACGAACCACGTGGCATTACAGCGGTTATTGCCCCATGGAACTTCCCGTTTGCAATTAGCGCAGGAATGACAACAGCAGCCCTTGCCGCTGGTAACCCGGTTATTTACAAGAGTGCAGAGCAAACAAGTGCCAACGGTAAGGCACTCATTGAGATTCTCCATGCTGCTGGCGTACCAAAGAACGTACTGCACTTTATTCCTGGTAAAGGTGAAGAAGTCGGTGCGCACCTTGTAGAACATAAAGATGTAGCCAATGTTGCCTTTACAGGTTCACGTGATGTTGGCCTGCACATTCTCCGTGCTGCTGGCGATACGCCTGAAGGCCAAAACCACACGAAGAAATGCATCATTGAAATGGGTGGTAAAAACGCAGTCATTATTGATAGTGACGCAGACCTTGATGAAGCCGTACCGGGCGTTGTCGATAGTGCCTTTGGTTTCCAAGGCCAAAAATGTTCTGCATGTTCACGTGTCATTGTTGTGGGTAGTGCTTATGACACCTTTGTTCAGCGCACAAGAGACATGGTCAACAGCCTTCGTGTGGGCGAGTCAAACGATCCGATCTTTGATGTCAACGCTGTAATTGATGAAGAAGCGTTTGGCAAGTGCATGGACTACATTGCCATTGGCGATAAAGATGGTAAACGCCTTGCACAAGCAACAGTACCAAAAGGTGGTCACTTTGTACCACCAACAGTGTTTACAGACCTTCCGCTGGATAGCAGACTCACAACGGAAGAAGTCTTTGGCCCTGTGCTTGCCATCTACAAAGCAGAAACAATTGAAGAAGCTGTAGAAATGGCGATGGATAACCCATACAAGCTTACTGGTGGCCTATTTAGCCGTAACCCGAAAACAATTGAGTACGTACGTGACAACTTCCGCGTTGGTAACCTATACATCAACCGCGGCACAACAGGTGCTCTTGTGGGTCGCCAACCATTTGGTGGCGGTGGCCTTTCTGGGACAGGTACAAAAGCTGGTGGCCCAGACTACCTGCTGAACTTCCTTGAAGCACGCGTGGTGACAGAAAACACAATGCGCCGTGGTTACGCTCCGAAAGAGGACGTGTAATCACCGGCAAATGCAGTGGTTGTGGTTGCAGATATTTACTGGCCACGAACTCATATATGTCCTTTTTGTAAGAAAGTAAGAAAATGAAAACGGTTGGTATTTGCGCCCCTTCAAATTGGATTCAGCCAGAACGCTTAGAGCGTGGCACCCATATTCTAAAAAGCCTCGGGGTGGACGTTAAAATCCACCCGCAGGCCCATGAACGCCATTTCCAGTGCGCAGGTACACATGAGGTTCGCGCAGCAGCCCTTATGGATCTTTATAATGATCCTGATGTCGATATCATCATGGCTGCAGCAGGTGGGCACCGCGCCCTACACCTAATGGGTATGCTCGATTACAGTAAAGTTAATAAACCACTTATTGGCTTTAGCGATACCACAGCACTGCTCAACGCCACTTTCCACAAAGCGGATGTTACAAACATCTACGGCCCACCCGTTGCAAGCCTAGCAGATGGATGCAATGAGCAAGACTTAGAGACTCTCAAGACCTTCCTTCATACAGGCACGCTCGACATGCATCTGCCTGCAGAGCTCCTTAAAGAAGGTCAAACAACTGAAGCAAGCCACATCATTGGCGGTAATTTCTGCCTATTCAACAACCTGATGAACACAGACTATCAGCCTAAACTTGAAGGTGCTGTTCTTCTACTCGAAGATGACGGCGAAGCGATCCGGAACTTAGATCGCATGCTCCTGCACCTGAAAAACCAAAGTGTGTTTAATAAGGTGAACGCTGTTGTGTTTGGTGAGTTTACAGAGGTCACAGATGACGAACACACAGGCCGCCCGTTTGCCGCAGACCTCCGCAGTATTATCGTTGAACATATGCAGGACGTCCCTTGCGCAGTCTATACCAATGCGCCTTTTGGACATGGGACAAGATTGCAACCCCTCCCCATCGGACATGCACACACCCTCTTGCAGAAAAATGGCCTGTCTTTTTCTTTTTAACTTAAATTCATCATAGAGATATTTAACGTTTCAGGATTGGTGATGAAAAAAGGTGTTTTAAGGCTCGCCGTGTACATGCCCGTACATAAGAGGTGCAAAATATCTTTTTTCGCACCAATAAATGCTCTATGATGAATTTAATGAATAAAAAAGACACATCTTTAGTTAAGCATATCATTGCTGTTGTGCTGGTCACAATTGCCCTGATGACAAGGATCCCACTTATTTTCTCAGTAATTCTGGCAATGAACATCATTTGCTTCCTGAGTTTTGGCTACGATAAAAAAGCAGCTAAGAAAGGTTGGGGACGCGTACCTGAGCGCACATACCTCACACTCGGTTTCCTGAGTGCCTTCCCTGCTCTGCTTCTTGGTCGTAAAGTTTTCCGCCACAAGACAGTGAAGAAAGAGTTCATTATCCCAATGTGGGGACTGTTTATTTTGCAGGTAGGTTTAGTTGGATACTATTTATATTCTTTATAGCAGGTCAATATTGAGCCCTGCACACCAGCATCCTCCCTACCAATAATCGTTTTGTTTATACCTTGCAAAGGCACGGCTACATTGTAGCCTATCTTAGTTTGTGCCTTTACGCTCAAAAGCCCTGAAGCTTTTGGCTCAGTTTCACTTCGCACTCTAATAAACGAATACAGAGCTAACCCTCCCATAAAAAAATCCCCCCTGTGCAGCTTAGCCTGACTGCATAGGGGGGATCCGAACTCTCTCACAAAGAGGGTATCTTCATGAGGGCTCTCATCACTCAAGTTACGAAGTAGCTTTTACGACTGCTAGGAAAGGAGGCAAAGCTCACAGTCAGCTAGAACTTGAGTGGATTCGATTCGGCTCTGATGGTATTTTTCCGCTTTGGCGCGGTACCATCAGAGGGGTTAAGTTGGTCGGCGGGAAGGATCACCGCGAGCCCATTCGGCCAGCGCACATCCCTCCCACCTAAATTGACTTTAAACTGTGTGGGCGCTACACCACTCACCAAACAAAAGACCCTGCAGAGGCCTTTTGCTCTTTACTTGCCCTGTCGTGAGGATTCCCGCTCCTTCCGAATAAAATTCGAAAGTCGGGCACAACAACACAAGTGGCGCACACTACAAAAAACAACCCAAAGGGTTCCCGCCCTAAGAGGCGTTTTTTGGTAACAGTTTAAAGCCAGAGGCACAGAACCGACAGATTGCCGGTCTGGAATTGGGGCTACATGTGCAGCTCCCATTTGCGAAAACAGCAGAGTATGCGCTAAAACCCAAAAAACGGGCCGCACCTCGCCAAGGGAAACATATAGCTTCCCCCACAAGTGCCCCCAAGATACAGGGGCTTTCAAGTGATTTCCGCACAACATCGGCCATAACACAGGGCGCCATTCACGCCGGTTTGGTCATCGCCAATTCTAAACAGAGTTGAAATGAATGAAAAAGAATACGTGGTTATTTCGATAACCATAACTATGGAACACTTTAGAAGACATGTCAAGAGACTGTATGCAATTTTTATATTTTTTAAATTCCACATAGAAAAAATGCCCCCTTCCAAAGGAAGAGAGCATTCTTTATGTACCACCTGTTATTAAATCGGCATACGAATAATTTCTTGATACGCTTCCGTAGCTCTATCACGAACTGAAAGCATCGTTTGGAGTGTCAGATCAGCTTTGTTAACAGCATCAATGACATCCTGCACAGCTACGTTTTCACCATTTGCCAGTGCGCCTGTCATGGCTTCAGCTGTCTTTTGTGCCTGAACTGTTTCACCAACAGCATTCTTTACCATTTGGCCAAACGTTTTACCCGCTTGCTCAGTTCCAGTTGTTGGCTTTGCGCTAATCGCATTTGCGATTTGTCCAATTGTGTTTTCAATTTTCATGAGTGCTCCGCCCTTCTTATTATTATCTTAGAAGCTCTATTGATCTTACCATCATTTCTTTAGCAGATTCAATAGCCGTCAGGTTTGCTTCGTAAGAGCGCGTTGCAGTTCGCATGTCGGTCTGTTCCACAAATGTATCAACATTCGGGTAAAGAACAAACCCGTTCTCGTCTGCAAGTTCATGGCTTGGGTCGTAAATTGGCTTTAGTGGCGTTTGTGTATCTTTGTACTCACGCGCAATCTTTGGCTCAACCATACCTGTTTGGCGGTTAACTTCAGCTTTAAAGGTCATCATCTGACGACGGTAAGGGCCGCCCTCTGGTGTTTGCACACTTTCAGCGTTTGCAATGTTCTCTGAAAGCATTGTCATGCGTGCTGACTGGACACGTAGTCCTGCCAGTGAAGTTTGCATGCTATCCATTAAGTCCATTTTCTACGTCCTTCCCTTAACGTTGTCTATTCACGACTGCACGCTGGAAACCCATATGCTTTGTCAGCAGGTTTGTCATCATGCGGTGCTGTAGTTGAATTTCGTTGAGTTTGTACATCTCTTCATCAAGCTTGACTGAGTTACCATCGTAACGCATGTGCTCTTTGCTTTCTGTCATCGCAGTTTTAAAACGGTCACCACTTCCTGGAATGTGTTTACTGTTTGTATTCTGCATTTGCAAAGTCGCTTTATTCACGCTCGCTTTAAAGTCAAGATCACGTGCTAGGTAGTTTGGTGTTTCTGCGTTTGCCACGTTTTCAGAAACAACACCCTGCCTACGAATCAAGTACTCCATACGATTGTTCATCGAGTTCATTAAGCTTGGTTTCATGAGACAATGTCTCCTTTGTTTTTCTTCTCTCCGCCATTCACTATGCATAGGGTGTGCCAAAACGTATTTCCTAAGTAGAACGGCGCGCCTGTGCATGCGCGCGCGTAGACACATGGCAAAAAATTGGCACACCTAATGCATAGATATCCCCAAGAGAAGGAAACATAACCGATGAAAACATGGATGAAACCAATGATGACCAAAGATTTCGCCCTTGAAGCTGGCCTTGTTGGCGTGATGCTGACAGGTGTTATTTTTGCTCTTGGCTTTGCTATGAGCACAAGGGAAGGTGCAACCGGTTACAGCTACTTAGATAAAGCAAATATTGCATCTCTAAGTACAAAAGGAGGGGAAAACTCATGACTTTAAGTTTTATTAATTTCCGTATTGATATCTTCAAACTGCTATTTGGTATCGCCATTTCAGCAGCTGCGGCAGGTATGGTGAATGAAGTTTACGGCCAAAGCGAACCGAACGTTCGCCTGAAAGATATCGCTGATATCGAAGGTGTACGTAGTAACATGCTAATTGGTTACGGTCTTGTTGTCGGTCTAAACGGCACGGGTGATAGTGCTAACTCTATTCCATTCACACGCCAAAGCTTGGTGAGCATGTTGAACCGTTTAGGCGTCAACAGTTCTCAGGTTGAAAGCCAATTGAAGACAAAAAACGTTGCTGCCGTGATGATCACTACAGAACTGCCAGCCTTTGCTCGACAAGGGAGCAGGCTCAACATTACCGTATCATCTCTTGGTGATTCAGGATCACTGGAAGGTGGCCAACTGATTGCAACGCCAATGGTTGCGGCAGACGGTGAAACATACGCAGTGGCGCAGGGCCCTGTGATTATTGGTGGCTTTACCGCTGAAGGCGCTGCTGGAAGCATTACAAAAAACCACCCAACAACAGGATTTATTAGTGAAGGCGCAATCGTTGAACGCGAAACAGGCCATGAGCTTGCAGACCTTCAACGTCTCCGTTTTGTCCTTAAAAACCCAGATTTCACAACAGCTGTCCGTGTCACTGCTGCCCTTAACAAAGCGTTTGGTGAGCCCCTCGCCCGCACAATTGATAACGGCACAGTAGATCTCAGTGTTCCAGAAAGCCTGCGTAGCGAAATGGCGAGCATTATTCAAAAAACAGAAAATGTGCGCGTACAACCAGATAGCATTGCCCGCGTTGTCATTGACGAGAAGACAGGCACAATTGTGATGGGTAAAGATGTGAAAATTTCACCTGTAGCCATCTCTCACTCAAACGTAACCGTTAAAATTGATGAAGGCGGCACAATGTCTCAAGCGGATGCCTTTGCCTTTGGTGGTATCTCTCAGTTTGTACCAGAAACAGACATTGCTGTGGATGAAGACGGCGGTAAGTTCTCTGTTCTCAATAGCGGTGGAAGCCTGTCAGAGCTGGTGAACGGCCTCAACACACTTGGCGTTAAGCCACGAGACATCATTTCTATCCTGCAAGCCATTAAGGCAAGCGGTGCCCTTCAAGCAGATATTCAGCTGCTGTAGGAGGTCTCTCATGGATATTAGTATGTACCAAACTCAAGCTCAGAAGGCGACAAGCTACAAGCCAACAACTGAGCAACGTGCCCGCGAAACAGCAAAAGACTTTGAAGCTGTATTCGTAAACCAAATGCTGAACCTGATGCAGCCTGACCTGAAGAATGATGAGTTCCACGGTGGCCACGCAGAAGAACAGTTCCGCACGTTCCTAAATGACGAAATTTCACAAGAAATTGCAGAGAGTGGTGGGGTAGGTGTTGCTGACCACATTTATGCAGAACTTATTAAACTTCAGGAGGCCTCTAAATGATTGATTTGAATATTGGAGTAGAAGCAAGTAACATAGTAGGCGATGCAATCCTTGCATGTGAAACGCTTGAACGTTTCTTAAAAGAGGAAAATGACGCCCTGAAAACTGGACAACTGACAGTTATTGAAGAGAATTTGAAAAATAAACAGCGCCTTGCCGCTAAGGTTGAGCGTTTGCTTAAACTCCTCAAGTCTCAGCCTCAAGACGTCAAAAACAGTCCAACACTTAAGCCTCAAATTGAGCATCTTAAATCTGCATTTGAAGGCTACCAAAGTGAAGCGCGCCACAACACAATTCTTCTACAAGGCGCACATCAGTCTACAACAAACGTTCTCAACGTACTGCGTGACGCCGTTCAACAGCACCAACAAAAGAACGAAGCGAAGATGTATTCTAAAGATGGTAGCGTACAAAGCACTGGTACAAGAAATCGCATGGTTGTGAAAGAAGTTTAACCCTTCCCCTCACCAGTACATTATGCTATTAAAACACCTGAATTCCTGCTAAAATGCAGATGTTAAACAACAAGAAAAACGGACACATTCCAGGTGCCAAGAAAAGAGATAAAAAGCGCCGAAGAAGGCACAATTGTAATGATGCTGGGGTTATACCTCATCGTTCTTGCGTTTTTTATCCTCCTCAATGCCATTTCTGAAAGCAGTGAAGAACGCGCTGAAAAGGTAAAAGAAAGTCTTTCGAGCGGCTTTGGTTTCCAAATGGATGGCCTCATGAAAATGCGTGACCAAGTCCCGACATTGAGTAATCCAATGGTTGATTTCGTCACACGTGAAGTGGAATCACTCATTGAATCCTACCTTGCAGTTCAGCATTTCAAAATTGTTCAAATTGGTGAAACAATGCGCTTGCAAATTGATATGGACCAAGTTTTTGATCCAGGTGAAATGCGTATTAAGCCAAGTCAAGTCCGCCTATTTAGTGACCTCGCTTTTCTGATGAAAAAAGACCGTCCAGGTACAGAAATCGTAACCGATATTCTTGTTGAAGGCTCAAAGAAGGACCTTGGTGGCGAGCGTGGTGACGTAACAGCCTTCCTTGGTAAACGTGCAAGCCTCATTGTTCGTGCGGTTCTTGAAAAAGGCGGCCGTAAAAAATACCTCAGCGCACAGGCTGTACAAAATAAAAAACAAAGTGTTATCAATTTGTTCTTCCACATCCATGTATTGGATATGAAACAAGCTGAACGTGCGCTAGGATTATAGGGAGGTGGATCATGGCTGAAGAAAACCAAACCCCTGAAAATGATAATGAAGTTCATGTTATTGAATGCCCTGCATGGCTCCTAACCTTTGCAGACCTTGTAAGTCTCCTCATTACATTCTTTGTACTCTTGTACTCTATGAAAGTCGTAGATACCCAAAAGTGGGAAGAAATTAAAGGTTCGTTTGCTGGTGTATTCTCAATCCGTGAGCCTGTCGTCACAAGTCCACCTGACCAGCAAACAGCCATTGAAAAAATTGACCCGCTTTCAGCAGATAATTTGGATTATATTGAAGGTATTTTAAAGCAATCCTTCTCTCAAGATGTGCTGCTTAAAGATACAACGATGACACGTGACCGCGAGCAAGATCGCCTTATTATTAACGTGCCTTCATCACTGATCTTTAATTCAAATGAAGATTCTCTGCGCCCAGAAGGTCGCCGTGCGGTTCAAAACCTTGGTGACGCGCTACGCCACCTTGATAACCGCATTGCTGTGGCAGGGCATACCGACCCATTCCCGATTAAGAGCGATAAATTCCCATCTAACTGGGAGCTCGGTATGGCACGTGCCGCACAGATTGCAGATGTAATTATTTCTCGCGGTGTCACAGCGCCTATCCGCATTGTCTCTTACGCAGATAGCCGCTTTGGTGAAATTGACCGAGGCTTACCAATCTCAAAACGCTATGCCATTTCAAGGCGTGTTGAAGTAATTGTTTACGGTGAAAAAGATTCGGAGCTGCCATTCTGATGATCTTCCGCCTCACCCTTCTTTTAAGTCTGATTTGGATTGCTCCGGTTTACGGAGCAAACCTGTCTTTGGTGGTGACACCTGAAGGATATGTTTTTGACATTGAAACAGACGCAAATGACAAGATTGCATTGTTTGAGCGCTACAACGATGTTTGGCTTGTAAGCGCCACATCTGAGACTGTGACAACCAATATTCCAGATATTCTTCTGCCAGAACTTGGCATTGAGCAAATCACCCCTCTTCTTGTTGAAGGCGGCTCAGGTGTACATATTGCATTCACTGCCTCACCTGAAAACTCACTCTGGTCATGGAACGGTGTTCTCATTGAACAGCAAGAATCATCACCGCTTAACCTGTCTGGCCACGTTGCATTAGATGATACGCTAATCCTACCTAAATCACTGACGGACCGCCTACTCCTTGCAGAGCATGCCCTCACAGGTGATAGCTACCCTGTTGTTGTGTTTAACAGTGTGACACCAACACTTTCGCCAAGAAACTTTGGGAAAATTACAGCTGTGCCAACCCGCACAGGTATGGCGTTTATGTCTGATGTTGGTGGCATCCTGACACTCCCTCAAGAAACAGATGAACTTAAAATTGTTCTCGATATGCCAGAAGAGGCAACCACACTTGCTGCTGTTGCCACACCTTCTGCAAGCGGCACGGAAACCTCAAGCCTATTTGAAGCATTGAATGAAGCTGTCACAGAAGAAGCTTCTGCAACCACAACGTCCTTCATTGCAAAAACCAGACCTGCTGAATTTGAAGATGCGATCTCAGGTGTGGCTGCAGCCATCAGTAAAGCTGAAAGTGTTTCTCTTCCTGAAACACAAACCCTCACAGATCTTCTGATTCGCATGGGTGTAACCAACGATAAAGTTCTTGAAGATGAGCCTGAAGAGCAAGTGGCTGAAGATACAGCTCTACCAACACCAGTGCCAACATCAGACCCATTCTTTGATGAGCAATTCCAATTGCCAGAAGGTAGTGGCATGTTTCCACGTATTGAAGTTGAAGATATTCTGGCTTATAACGATGCCAAAGCAGAACTTGTTGAAGAATTTCTTAATGCCACATCAGATTTTGAGCGAGATCAAAACCGCCTAGAAATGGCGCGTCTCAACATTAACTATGACCGCCTTGTTGAAGCGATGGACATTATGCAATCTACGCCTAAGTTTGAAGAAAATGGATATCCAAAGAGCACAACAACACGCATTATGCTGGGTGCCCTCCTTGCTATTGCTGACCGCTTAGAAGCAGCAAATGAGCTTCTCTCTATTGAAGGCGACCCAGAAGATGAGCGCAAGCTTTGGCTTGGTTATACCAAAGAAAAGCAACGTGACTACTCACAAGCTGTAGAACTCATGCGTGATACCATTGACCTCTCTCTTGGCTATCCGTTTAGCTTGCAAAAAGAGCTGCGTCTTTCTTTTGCAAGAGCCCTTCTCAAAGAAGAGCAAGTCTCTATTATGCAAGAACAGATTGACACACTCATCTCTGTCCTTGGCGAAGAAAAACTTCCAGCAGAAGCTGACCTTCTTGTGGCCCGTGCAGCCTTACTTAAAGGGGATAGCCAACAGGCTGAATCTCTGCTTGCTGAAGTGGCCAATAGTGAAGATAAAAAGTTTGCGATTGATGCACAGTACGAATACTTGATGCTTCTATACAGCCGCGGTGATATTGCACGCGAGCAAACCATTGATGCCCTCAAAGAAATTCGCTTTATGTGGCGCGGTGGTGATGTAGAAGAGCAAGTCCTTTACAAACTTGGTCGCATGCTTGTGGCCGCAGAGCGCTACCGCGAAGGTTTAGACCAGTTGAAGTTCTTTAACATCTTCTTCCCTGAAAGCCCATTCCGTAGTGAAATCACAGCACTTATGACAGAAACATTCATGAAGCTTCTAGAGCAAGATATGCCTGGCGGTAACCTTGATACTGTCGCTGTCCTTGGTTTGTATTATGACTTCCGTGAGCTAACCCCTCCGGGAGAACAGGGTGATGCCCTGATTACAGACGTCGCGATGAAACTTAAAAAGATTGGCCTATATGACCGCGCGATTGATCTACTTGAGAACCAATACGAATACCGTGCAGAAGGCGACAAAGAACGACAAGCCAAACTGGCTTACACCATTGCAGAAAGTTACTACGGTGAAGAAGACTACGCCCCTGCCCTCAGCATTTTAGAAGAGACGGCCTCATTCCCAATGGATGACGATCTGAAGTATCAACGCACACTCCTTAAAGCTGAAATTGCCTTTGCTGAGATGCGCTACGCTGACGCAATTAAAATTCTAGAAGATGTGAAAAGCCGTCCAGAAGCCCGTACAATTCTTGCAGATGTTGCATGGCAAAGTGATGACTTTGATAAGTTTATGAGCTTTGTTGAGCCACAGTTTGTTGAGAGTTCACCGTTTGATACATGGACACCAGAAGACCGTGTTAACTTTAAGCGCCTTGCGTTTATCTATAACAACAAAGGCCAAATCAGAAACCTAGAAGGCTTGCGCAATAAGTTTATTAACAAACTTGTGAACCCATATGACCAACGTTACTTTGAGATTCTACTTAAAGATAAAGCCTCTGTGATTAAGCCCATGGAAAAAACAGAAGAAGATGCCAGCATTCTTGATACTGTGATTTCTCAAATGGAAAGCTACAATGAGTTTGCGCGTGAATACAACCTGATTAAACGCTCACGCGATAGTGAGAAACGCCAGCGCTACTTGTTCAACCAGTCACGTGGTCAACTCACAGCGCCTCCAAAACTTTAACGCCTCCCTTGTAAGATACATTTAATGCCCCCATATATAAGGTATGGGACAATAAAATATGTTAAGGGAGGGACACATGAGCCAAACACATGAGCTTATGTTTTATAAAGATTTAGACGCAGAAATTACAGGTCGCGTAGACACAATTAACTCAGGGTACTCTTCACGCCTTCGCGTTGACCCAGATTGCGCGAAAACAGCTATTCTTTCTTCTGCTGAAACAGCAGCGAAGCTTCTTAAAAAGCATCCTGAGCTTCAAGAGAACTTTTCATTTAAAAATGAAGGTTTTGTGAACCATGTTGCGGATCAAGTTATTCCCAAAGATGCAAATGATGCTGAAAGGCACTTGATGACAGAGCAAGTTGGAAAAATTTGCAGAGATGTTGATGCACTTATTGATGAGCATGCAAGTCGCTCAGCCCTTGAATCTGGTTGCTCTATAGAGAAACTCAACTCTGTCACCAATGCGAGAAGTATTGCACATGCCGCACAGGGTTCAGAAAAAGCACAACGCCAACTCGGTGAAGACACAAGAACAACTAGCGCAGAGGTTCTAGAGCTGGCATAATTTTCAAAACAGTTAATAAAAAGAATAAACCTATGCCGACTGAAACACTTGTTGAGATTATCGCCTTTTTTGCAGGAATGTGCACAACAACCTCTTTCCTTCCACAAGCCCTAAAAACATGGAAAGACCGTGATACACGCGCCATCTCTCTTGGCATGTACATTATTTTCTGTAGCGGTATTGCTCTATGGTTTACCGTTGGCTTCCTTCTAAAAAGCCCATCTATGATGTTTTGGAATGGCGTTAGTTTTAGCCTTGCCATGTCTATTCTTTGCATGAAAATTTTTTACTCACGTCGTGAAATTCGTGAGAAAGGTACATGGGGCGGCACCAAGCAAATTCCTTAAACGTTCTTGTTATTTTAATGAGTAAAAACCCCTCTCTTACGAGAGGGGTTTTTGTGTGGAAGGCTGCTTGGGGGCAGTCACTTCCTAGAGCCGGCTGGACGAGATGGGGGAGAGAAGGGGAAGCTCCAGCCGAAACATTTACAAACTTGTTTTTAAGAAGCGCCCCCTTCCCTTCAAGGAAGCGCTTATCTTATGTGTTATCGAATCTGTAGAAGTTCGTTCAACATCTGGTCAACCGTTGAAATCACCGTTGATGCTGCCTGGAACGATCTCTGAGATGTAATCATGTTCGAGAATTCCTGTGCAATATCTACCGTTGATTGCTCAAGGGCACCACTTACGATCGTTGCTGTACCGCCAACACCCGCTTCTTTGTAAAGTGGACGACCAGAGGCATCTGTTTCACGTAGGAGGTTGTTTGATACTGGCTCAAGCGATGCAGGGTCTTGGAAAACTGCTACAACAACTTTCCAAAGTTTCTTCGCTTCACCGTTTGTGAATGAACCAATAATGAAGCCTTCTTCATCAACCGTTACACTTGCAAGCGTACCTGAACCGAAACCGTCCTGGTTGGCGAAAAGTGTGTTAAACGGAGAGGCGAACTGAATCACACCGTTTGTTCCTCGACCAATATCAAGTGGACCTTGTAGAGGGGCTGTAATATCAGCTGTACCTAAGGCACCGACTGGCGTTGCTGTGAAGTCAAAGTTTGCAGAAAGGGTCATGTTTACACCGTTTGCAAACTCAAGCAGACGTTCATCAGCTGTGTTTGTTGTGCCAACGATAAATGTACTACCATCTGGCTCAGTGACTTCAATCTCAAAGAGACCTGTACCTGCGTTCAAACCAAGGTTTGCGAAAGAATATGTACCTGCAATTGTTGCTGGAGCACTTGGGTGATCTTCATCTACCGAGATACCAAGTACACCGTCACCAAACTGTAGACCAGCACCAATCGTGTCAAAGTATGCACCACCCGTGTAGTCACCAAAGTTAACTGTAATTTCTTCAGTACCAACACCATCGTCCCAATCCACTGTAAACGTTTCACCGCCTACAATCTTAAGGGCACCGTCGGCGTCAAATTCAAGTGTACCAACACCAATCGCTGCGTTAGAGCCTGGTGCAACATTGTTACCGTAAAAGTCTGCAACAACATCGCTACCGTCAGCGTAAGCCACCCAGTCCCATTCGTTTGCAGAGCGCTTTGAGAATGCGAACGTCACATCACGTGCAGCACCTTGGCTATCAAAGAATCGTACATCCGTGACAAAAGGAACCGTTGTTGGGTCAGCAAGAATGTTTGCAATGTTTGCTTGGTGTGTAATTGTTGTATCGTAAGCGTATGTATCCGCTTCTGCGTTCAAGTTTACACCAAGAATAAGTTCACCTGTTGCACGCGCTGATGAGGCTACCGATTGAAGCTCTACTGCTGTTGGGTTTTGAACATCTTGAACTGTACCATCTGTATCTGTACGCCACCCTAGGAGGTACTGACCTGTAGGAGACGTAAGGAAACCACGGTTATCTTCAGCAAAGGCACCCGCACGAGAGTAGAAGAAACTTGTTTCATTGTTCACTTCAGTATCTGAAATCACTGTAAAGAAACCGTTACCTGATAGGGCAATATCTGTTGAAGACTGCGTTGAAAGAAGTGAACCCTGCGTTGCTTGGAAACGTTGGAAATCTGTACCAACACCACCGGCGTTTACAAGAGTACCACTTACCCCGGCACTTGTTACCTGCTGACGAAACAAGGTTCTACTGTTTTTGTAACCAATTGTGTTCACGTTTGCGAGGTTATCTGAAATAATCGAGATAGATTCACTTTGTGAAAGCATTGCTGATACACCTGAGGTCAACGATCCGTATAAACTCATGGGGTTTCTCCTTGTTTTTCGCCTACTTGGCGGGGGTTAATTTCTTACTTTTTTAATATTCAAAAGTCGTGCCAATTTGGTCTGACTTTTTGTCTTTATTTAGCTCGTTTGATCGTCCGAGCCACTCTCATCGCCATTACCCTCTGGCGGAACCACATACACTGGGTTTTGTACCGAAATCACATCCGACATATCTGCCGTACGTCCATCCGTAAACCTCAGCGCCACGTTACCACCAAACGTATCCACTGTTTGTACCGTACCGTATGTAAATGTTGATGCTCGAATATCGTCACCATCTTCTTCAACAGCACTTACGCGAATTCTGTAATCTCCTGGAGGAAGTCTTGTTTCTTCATTTCCGTAACCATCCCATGTCACCTCGTGGTAACCCGCTTGGTCGTCTGCATCAATTGTTTTCACAAGTACACCGTCTGAGTTAAAGACCTCAATAACCGTGTTTGCAGAGTTTGTTGGGAGGTAGTACTGGAAATCAATCGGCGCACCATCTTGAAGGCGCATTGTATTACCTTCAGTCATCACTTGGCGACCAATGTAACTGACTGCCAGAGTTTGCTGTCCGTACTCACGGTCAGCAATAAGCGCTTCTAGATTCTCATTGGTTTGAATCGTTTGTTCAAGTTGTGAGAACTGTGCCAGCTGCGCTGTAAATTCTGTGTTTTCTACAGGGTTAAGCGGGTCTTGGTTTTCAAGTTGAGCAACAAGCAGTGACAAGAAATCTTCAAAGTTCAGGTCTGCAGCAGCACGCGCTGTCCCGTTGTTTTCCGTGCCATTCTTAATATTGGTCTGGTTAACCAAGTAAGAATTATCTACGTTATAACTAATTGTCATGTGTTTCTCTTCCTTTATGCATCCATATCGACAAGTCGGTCTGGATCAATCCAACGTGGGTCTTGTGCTTCTGCGCTCAGAACCTCTCCGCTCTCTCCGTCTTCAGCTTCACCGTCTTCACTGCCAGAGAATGCGTTTTCTCCTCCAGAGAAGCTCTGTGAGCCTTCTTCTTTTAGCTGGAAGCTCAGGCCCTCTTCACTAAACTCAAGGCCACTTTCAGCAAAAGCTTCTTGTAAGTAACGCAAGTCCCGTGCCATCTGCTCTAAAACATCCATATTTTGTGACGCAATGACACCACTCACACGGCCATCACTCACACGAATGTGGAGATCAAGTTCGCCCAGTTCTGGCGGATTTAGGACCATTTTGACTTCACCACCACCTTGCTTTGCAAGCTGACGGACTTGCATCTGCATTTGTGCAGCTACATCGGCCTGGCGTGCCATTTGTGCCAGTCTCTCAGTACCAGCCGGGCGATTTTGGTTGTTCACTTGCTTTTCCATAAAGGCATCAAAGTCAGCACTATCATTTACATCAACTGGATCAGTTGTTTCAGATTGCACTTGAAGAGCGCCCTGCTCTGATTGGCTAACTGTAAAGACGTTACGAGACTCAGAAAGAATTTCTGCAAGAGGTTGCGGCTTGAGGTACTCACCACGCACTTGTGTTGATGCACCATCCACAAATTCTGCCGTACGTGACGCTACACCACCTTCAGAACGAATGCGGTCACTCGCGGCTCTAGCCGCGGCTGCAAAGGCACCACTTTCACCTTCAATACCTGCTTGCTGTAAAGCAGAAATAACTTTTTCATTCAGCGGACGTTCGCCAGTAGCAACCTGCTGCGCAATATCGCCTAGAGGACCTTTTGCTGCATTTTCAGCAAGCGGAATATCACCGCCTGAAAGTGCGCTATGCGCTAGCTCTGCGCCAGAAATAATTGTTGTACTCTGCGCACTAAAACTTATAGAAACCGAAGAACGGCGTGCGTTAAAGGCAAGCAGGCCTGCAGCTTCATCACTGCCACCTTCTTTACTTGCAAGGAAGGCTTGATAGGCTACAGAAGGATCCTCACCTTGTAGAAGGGCCTTAAGAAGTTCAATTTCATCCTGTTTCGCCTCTTCTGCTTCCATGTACTTCATAAAGGCGACGTAACCAACCGCACGATCCATCGCATCTTCAGCGCTCATACCAAGAGACTCAAACGCTGCAGCAAGACCTGCAACCGTATTGAGGCCAGAGGCATCAATACCAATCGCTTTAAATTCTGTGATGACTTGCTCAATCACAATTTCAAATTCAACATGAGTAATTTGTGTAAAGGCAGCAGCACCGCCCTCACCTGCACCAAGTTTACCCAACATGTCTGCCAGATCATTTACTTTACCAACAAGGCTCTCCACATCAAACTGAGAGGCGAGACCACCTTCTGGCAGAAAATCTGTCATATTAAAACTCACATCAGAAAGCATATCTGAAAGAGAGCCATCAGCGCTGCCACCAAGCAGCATAGCAAGCAGGCTTGTATCATCACCGGCTTCACTCTCAGCGTTGCCGCCAAGAAGGCCGCCAAGTAGACTTGCAAATCCACCTGCGCCAAAAACGCCAAAAGAGGACTCCCCAAAAGCCCCACTTAGTGATTGTGTTTGTCCCATCCCATTCCCCAAAAGTGCTAGGGGTGATATACTCATGCGGTTCGGTCCTTTCCGTAACGTCGTTTAAACTGAATTTTAAGATGCAAGAAGGTTGCCAAGTCCTAAATGAGTGACGAAAAAAAATTAGAAAAAGATTCAAAGCTCAGTGCTGTCGCCCTTGAGTATGAAAAAGAGGGCGAAGGCGCGCCTGTTGTTGTGGCCAAAGGTAAAGGGCTTATTGCTGAGCGCATCCTTGAAATTGCTGAAGAGCACGACATTCACATCCATAGAGACGCCGATCTGATGACAGTTTTAGAGACGGTTGAACTCAATCATGAAATTCCATTAGAAGTTTATGCTGTTGTTGCGGAGATTTTTGCGTATATTTATCGTATTAACAATGAGAAGAAAAACGCGTGAGTACAAACCAGCTGATTACGGAGACGAAAGAAGCGATTAGCCGCCTAGAGCGTATGGCTGGTGGTGAAAGCACGACACCTGCCCAAATTGCTGAACAAACAGAAGTGATTCGTGACTGTATGGAAAAGCTTGCTGCCATGTCTCCAGAAGAGACAGAAACGCACCGTACAGACCTCTCAAACCTAAGACAACACCTTGATATTGCAATGGAAAAACTTACTTCCTACCAAAAGAGTGTCAAAGAACAAATTCAAACCAATGCCATTCGCGCCAAAGCGAATAAACAGTATGGAGGCCCTAAGTGACCATATTTGAAGACATCAACATGATGCGCTGGCTCTTTGCCTGTGGCGTTCTTATCCTCTTGCTTATGGGGCTTAGCATTGTGGCACGCAGAAGCGGTCAATTTAAGCATGTGACAGGCGCAAACAAACGCCTGAAAGTCCTCGATATCACGCCAATTGATATGAAGCATAAAGTGGCTATTATTAAACAGGATAACATTGAGCACACAATTCTTATCGGCGCTGAAACGCCTCTTCACCTGATGGCAACTCCAATCACAGAAGGTGAGCAACCTGCTGAAGACGAACAAGAAGAGCGACCAATTGGCTTTTTAAAGCGCGTGCGTAGCTCTTGCCCAACCAAAGAAGAAATTCTAAAAGATATTGAGAAGGAGAAAAAAGCAGATGCCTAAGCTTACACTCTCACGTCTTATTAAGTTTACACTACTGTCAGCGCTCTTCCTTGGTATCAGCGCCTTCCCACTTTATGCACAGGAAGCCCCAGTAAATATTAGTTTTGGAGATGACCTGCTTTCATCTGAACGTATTTTCCAGATGTTTATCCTTCTTACGGTTCTTTCACTGGCCCCATCTATGGTGATGATGATTACATCTTTCACACGTATTGTGGTGGTGTTCTCATTCCTAAGAAGTGCTATGGGTCTGCAAGCCTCACCACCTAACACGGTGATGATCAGCCTTGCCCTGTTTATGACCTTCTTTATTATGCAGCCCACACTTGAAGAATCTTACAATGAGGGTGTGCGCCCTTACCTTGATGAACGCATTGATGAAGAAGCCGCTTTTAACCGCTCTATGGCTCCCTTTAAAGATTTCATGGGATCACAAGTTCGTGAAAATGACCTAAACCTCTTTATTGAAATGATGCCTGAAGACAGCAAACCTGCTGTCATTGAAACCTCTCAAGATGTGCCACTACAAGCGATGATTCCTGCATTTATGATCAGTGAACTGCGTCGTGCCTTTGAAATTGGTTTCCTGATCTTCTTGCCATTCCTCATTATTGATCTAACTGTTGCATCGATCCTGATGAGTATGGGTATGATGATGCTTCCACCGATCATTATCTCTCTGCCATTTAAAATCATCTTCTTTGTATTGGTTGATGGCTGGCACCTTCTTGTTGGCTCTCTCGTTGAGTCCTTTAAAGGGGTCACCTAACAGATCCGAAAAGAAAAAGAGGGCTTTCGCCCTCTTTTTTATTCGCTTACAGAAACTGGCGCGGGGAGATACGTTCAAACTCTCCATCGTCATCATAGTCCACCAGCTCGTTAAACGCCTTCACAGCGTTCATAAAGCGTACATAGGTTGCTTTACGGGCCTTCCAGTAGCCGTTCACCGCCTTTTTATCTTCAGGGGTTGAACGCCACGCTGGGTTATTGGCCTTCACATTATCCATCAGGGCGCCAAGCGTTTTATCTTCATCCCAGTACACAAGGTACAGCAGGTGATGATAAAAATTGATCACACGACGCTTATGGGCCGGCAGAAGAAGCTCTGCAGCAATGCTGGTTTCAGCATCCTCAAGTGCTTGCGCATAGTCACGTCCAATGCAATCTATATTGTAACGCTCGCCGTATTCCTTCAAGTCTTCATAGGTATTCCACAGCCAAATCGGTCCGCACATTGCACCTGCCGTTGCCATATGAAATGCCGTTTCAAAATGTTCTAGAGACATAAGTCACCTCTTACAGAAAAGGGAGAACAAAGATTAATATGAAACTGTTATAGAGAGGTAGGCTTAGAAAATCAAGTCAGGGTAGCTAAAGCTGCTTCATCAGGTAAGGCACATCAAGAATCATATGCACATACCCTTCACCAGTAATTGTTGCGCCACTAATAGCCTCATGGTGGCCAAATACTTTACTAATCGGCTTCACAACGGCTTCTTCCTGACCAAGCAGACCATCAACAACAAGCCCTAGCGCATTTCCGCCCTCACGCACCACAAGAATAAATGGCGTGGTCTTTTGTGAACGCTGACGTAGGCGCTTTCTCAACGGGCTCATGTCAGGATCATCCACATAGGCATCATCAAGATCAAGCTTTTGACGTCCCGGCATTGAAATACCATGCGTAAGAGCCTCAAGGTAGAAGAGCGGCAGCACTTCTCCACGCAGCTCAATAACATCGCGCTTATTTACTTGGTGAACATCACCTTTGTTAAACTTAATCACTTCTGCAATATCACCAATTGGAACAGCAAAACCTTCTTCTTTAGCGCGTACAACAAGTGTTTGCACAATCGCGAGAGTCAATGGAAGGTAAATTGTGACACATGTGCCCACACCAAACTCACTTGTGAGGGAAATACTCCCCTTCACAGACTGAATCTTAGAGTTCACCACATCCATACCCACACCACGGCCAGACACATCACTCACCTGCTCAGCAGTTGAGAACCCTGGGGCGAAAATAAGGTTAATTGCATCCTGATCAGACATCGCCTCAATGGTTTCAGCGTCATGTAGCTCTTTTTCAATCGCTTTTTTGCGGATCACAACAGGATCAATGCCTTTACCGTCATCCTGAATCTGAATCACCACGTTATTCCCTTCATAAAAGGCACGTACCGAAAGCGTTCCAGATGGAGCTTTCCCCATAGCTGTACGCTCTTCTGGTGTTTCAAGGCCGTGGTCGAGTGAATTACGAATGAGGTGAATCATTGGATCCGCCAGTTCATCTACCAGCGTCTTATCCACTTCTGTATCTTCCCCTTCAATCAAAAGGTCTACATCTTTATTCAGCTTACTCTTCAACTCACGCACTTGACGTGGAATTTTATCAAAGACTTTTTTAATCGGCTGCATACGTGTACCAAGTACAGCAGATTGCAAACTTCTAATGCCGCGTGTTAGCTGTTCTGTTTGCGCCATAATGCCGAGATACTCTTCTTCCTCAAGCTTTTCTGCAATATGAGGGCGCTCAAGAGAGCGAACCAAAGAGTTACGTGCCAGAACAAGTTCACCAACATCATTCATAATGGCATCAAGGCGGCCTGTTTCTACACGAATCATCACATCAGCAGCAGAGGCTTTTCCACCGCGTCTATCTGTCTTACGACGGTCTCCGCGGCCAACACGGCGCTCACCTGCACGATTATCAGGTTTTTTCGCCTCAGCCTTCTTCACTTGATGCTTAATCACATCACCAAGGCGTTCATCAGCCATCACTTCTGCAAGGAGCTGTAAATCTACACCACTCGCTGAAGGGTCTGTTGGCTCATCGCCTGTGTCCTTATCACCTGCTAAGCGCTTATCTGCAAGCACCTCAGCAAGAAGGTCTAAATCAATTTTTACATCTGCCTCATCATCATCAACTGGCTCTTCCTGTAAAGCCTTTTCCATATCTGCTTCAGAAGCGTTTTCTTCTTTAACGTCAGCTTTTGCAGGCTTTTTAGCAGTTTTCTTCTTTGGTTTTTCTTCTACTTTTACAGATTCTTCTGGCGCCTCTTCCTTATCTGCAAGGCGTTCATCTGCCATCACTTCTGCAAGGAGATCTGCATCAACAGCAACATCATCAGAGGCTTCTTCTTCCTCTGGTGTAAACTCCTCTTCCTCAGTGTCGTCAGTACCAGCGAGTCTTTCATCAGCCATAACCTCTGCAAGCAGGTCAGAGTCAACCGTTACATCAGCATCCTCAACAGATGTTTCCACCTCAATCTCTTGTTCTTCAGGCTCTTCAACAGGTGCTTCTTCTACAGCAGGCTCAGTCTTTTTCGGTGCTGGCGCGCCTCCACCATTGGTGAGGGTTTCAAGCTCTTGCACCATCTCATCAATTTCAAAAGTGTTAGAATCTTCACCATCCTTGCTCATATCCAGCATGTCTTTGAGCATGTCATTGGTAGTGAGGAGTGCGTCCATCACATCTTTTGTGACATCTACATTTTCACCACGGACTTCATCAAGGAGGTTTTCACCCGCATGGGCAAGTTTAGACATTTTATCGAGGCTTAAGAAACCTGCTCCGCCTTTAAGAGTGTGCAGAACACGGAAGATACGGTCAACGAGATCCGCGTCAAAGTCGCCAGATTCAGAGATTGTCTCTAGCTTAATCAGGTCTTGCTCGAGTTCATCAAGGCTTTCATCGGCCTCAGTGAAAAACTCCTGCAAGATTTCGCCTAATTCATCGTGTTCCACGAGGCGTCTTGCCTTTTCTTCTTTTTATTTTTACGTGTCTAGCACGCCCTAATTTAAAGGAGCGTATCTAAAATATCGTCAATATCATCCTGCTCTAGGCTATTGCCTGGAAGCTGAGGACCATTCAATAGCTCAGCCTCTTCTTGCAAAAACTCTTTTTGTTCTGCGCTGAGGTTATCTGCTTTCTTCTGCATGCCAAATACCACAACCATACGTAGGATGTGCTGTTCTACTTGCTTCAGTGTTTTTACAATCTTTTGAATGCGCTGGCCTGTGAGGTCTTGGAAGTTACAAGCTTCAAAAATAGCCGTAATCTGCGCTTCCATATTTGCAACAGAAGCTTCATCAGCCCCAGAATCCTTAAGCTTTTTAAGGTCTGCCTGCATCGCTTCACAAGCATCCATAATCTCTGTTGTTGCCTTCTCAGTTGTCGCAACAATGGCGTCTAACTGGTCAGATGCATCAGGGATCCCTTTTTCTGCAAGCTCTTCTGGTTGGAAAGATTGCTCTTTTTTCGCCTCATTAATAAAGCGGGCAAGCTCTGCAAGTTCACCAAAAATTTCAGTATCAAGCTCGTCAACTTCACCTTTAAATAGGCCACGTACAGCTTCAGTCAGCTCACGCACTTGTGACATTGGCACCATTTCAGCATCAGATGCCTCAAGAGCATCGAGCTTATTTTTAATATTTTCTTTAGTTTTGTCCGACATAATTCAGGTCCCCTACCCTTAAAAGTCGCCAATAACGCGCTTGAGTTTTTCTTTCAGCGTTGCGGCATTAAATGGCTTCACAATGTAATTGTTTACACCCGCTTGAACCGCGGCAATCACGTTCTCTTTCTTACCTTCGGCGGTCACCATAATAAATGGAATGTGCTTGTACTCTTCAGATGCACGTACTTTTTTAAGAAGTTCCATGCCTGTCATGTTAGGCATGTTCCAATCAGATACAATAAGGTCAATGTTATCGTTTTCTAGGACTTCCCATGCAAGTTCCCCATCTGCAGCTTCAATCATGTTTGTAAAGCCAAGCTGACGCATAAGATTCATAACAATACGACGCATAGTTTGGAAATCATCAACGACGAGGATGCGCATATTTTTATCAACAGCCATGGGGGTTTATCCTTGTTTCTTATTATTTTTATCGTGCGAAAAGAAGTATACCCTGAAACCCAAACTATTCAAAACTTGGGAGGTCACTTTTTTCTGCGAGCATTTCACTAATAATGCGTCCCTTCGCACTTGAGAGCTTCTCCATAATTTTTGCAACAGATTTACGGTTCATACGCTTAAACACATCAAATACGATGCGGTTATCCATACGCTCCATAACTGACGCGGCTGCATCAGGTTTCATCTGCTCATAGATTTTGGCAAGGGATACAAGTTCTGCTTCTTCTTTTTCTGACAGATTTTTAAGAAGCGATCCAATCTGCGTTTCTAAATCTTCTAGGCGCTTAATTTTCACATCAAGGCGACTTTCAGCAAGGTCTACCAGCTTCTCACGCAGGGCAAGAGCTTCTTCCTCACGGTCAAGCTCTAGCTTAATAGAGCTCAGGTCTTGTAGAAGACGAATTTCTGATGGCGTAAAGTTTACGCGTGTTTCAATAGGGTTTGCTTGTGAGAAAGCATTGCCCGTAAGGCCTACACATGCAAAAGTGAGCAAAATACGCTTCATTAAAGGCGTCCTTGTAGAGCTTGCTTCAGGCGCTTTTCAGCTTCGCTTCTTGTTGACTTGATAATATCTTCATCTTGCTCGTCGCTGGCATCAGTCACTTTACTCGCAGCTTGGTAAAGTGCAGAGCTCTTACCGCGAGATACCGTTCTTAACGGCTGGCTTGTAAACGTAAATGGACGTGTTGAAAGTGGGTCTTTACCATTTCCAGTGCCGTTTGTTTCCTTTTTCAGGCTGGCATGGATGGCTTTTGTCTTGATAGGTTTGCCACCTTTTTTCTGATCTTCAAGATCATCAAATTTCTCAAGAAGCTTTTCAGCACGTGCTGACATCATCTTCAGGTCATCTAGAGCACTATGAGCTGTTTTAAGTTGTTCGCTCATGTTTGCTGTTACGCTGTCGCTCTTATCATCTTTCAGCTGGCCCATAAGTTCGCGGGCGCGAGTAATCGTCCCTTCCAAGCTTTCAGAAAGGATTTTAAAGCTACGTTCAGCCTGCCTTAACTGGCTAATACGCAGGTGTAGTAAAATAAGCAAAGCCCCCACTACACTGAGGAGGACTACAAGCATCACCTGAATCATGAGAGCTGCTTCTGCCAAATTTATATATCCTCACGCTCGTTATTAATGTCAGAAATAATCTTCTTAATCTTAACCGCTTTCCATTCATGAACACGGCCAATTTCACCTGTCATTTTGACGACATTTCCGCATTTAATCAAGACTGGATCACCCTTACGAGCATTTAATTCAATGGTATCACCAATGCGCCAGCCTAAAATCTCATCCAAAGAGTAATCAAGCTCATCAATTACCACTGTTAAATCAGTCTCAGCATGGTAAAGCTCTTGACTGAGGTGGTTTTCCCAAATGTTATCCTGACCAAATTTTTCACCAATAAACTGCTGAAGGAGCTGATCACGGATTGGCTCAAGTGTCGCGTATGGCATACAGAATTGTAGAATACCGTCACGTTCCTCAAGATTTACACGCAGAGACACAAGAATCGCTGCGTTGTTTGGACGTGTAATATTTGCAAAGCGAGGGTTCACCTCCATACGCTCTGCCGCAAACTGAATCGGCGCAATTGGCGCAAAAGCTTCACCAAGGTCGCTCAGCACAACCTCAGAAAGACTATCAATAATGCGTCGCTCAATTGTTGTGAAGTTACGGCCTTCAATACGTGCCGGACGGCTCTTACGGCCACCAAGCAGAATATCAACCACCGAGTAAATCAGGCGGCTTTCATAAACCAGTAGAATGTAGTCATCCAAACCAATCGAGTTCACAACCACAATACCTGCTGGTAGTGGCACACTGTTCAAGTAATCTTGGAAACGCACAGACGTAATGTTATCAATCGTAATTTCTACGTTATCTGCCGTAAAGTGACGTAAACTTGTTGAAAGAAAGCGCTCAAATTTATCAAACACAACATCCAGCATCGGTAGACGCTCATAAGAAACCACGTTTGAATCTAAGAGAACACGGATACCAGTACGAGATTCTTCACCAGCACTACCCATACCCAAGAGAGAGTCAATCTCGTCTTGGTCTAGAATGCGCTCTTCAAGCTCATCCTCAGCCGGCTCAAAAGTCTCATCATCGCCACCAGCGCCACCGCTTTTTAGCGCAGAGTTCTCCTCTTCAGCAGCGGCCATGCTCTGCCACTCCTGCAGGAGTTCCTCTTCAGTCTTTTCGCCGTTTTCTGGATTTGTTGGATCTGCCATCGGTTAAAGGGTATCCATATCTTTCTTATTTTTATCTAGTATAGCATACGCATAAATCATGCCACAACTATGAAAGGCCACCAAAATGGCGGCCTTCCCTTAAAAAAAGTGGTTTTATTGAACCAAAATTTCCTTAAAGAGCACATCTGTGACTTTAACAGGATGTGCTGCTTGGCTTGCACGTAGCAAAAGCGCTTCCTTCAAACGATACACACCGCTAGATGCACTCAGGTCTTCTGCACGCAACTGACGCAAGTAAACTTGGAAGTCATCAATCACACGTGGCATCACGCGCTCAAGCTTAGTCATATCTTCTTCACTGCTCACCTCTAGGTTCACTTTTAGCTTCAGGTAACGGCTTGCCGTGCCTGAGCTTGCTAGGTTCACAAGAATTTCTGGAACTTCCATAAAGTGTGCTTGTGGCTCTTCAGGCATCATAGCTTCAGCTTCAGCAGCCGCTGCCGCTTCTGCTTCAAGTGCTGCCTGTTCATCATCACCACCAGATGAGATAAAGAAGAATGCTGCACCCGCTGCACCTCCAAGTAAAACAACCGCAAGAATTGCAATCAGTAGAATTTTTGATGAGCCTTTTTTCTCTTCAGACCCTTCGCCGCCCTCAGCTTCTGGATTTTGATTTTCTTCAGCCATGTGCACCCCATTTATTCAAATTTATTATTACAGTGGAATCTCTTGTCTCATAAGTGTAACAAGAGATGCAAAGAAAAAGAAAAAAGAACCCTGTGATCAAGCAGTTGCAGAGCGAACAACAGGTTCGTCCTGTTGCGCAGATGCACCGCCGCTGGCAATTTTCACCCATGATTCGCGGAGCTGTCTAAGTTGCCCAACAACTTCATCAATCACTTCTGTATCGTTTTTCAGATCAATTTGAACCAAACGGTTCAGCATATACTGATAGATACGAGAAAGATTGCCCGCAATTTCTCCACCCTTTTCCATATCAAGAGTTTCGAAAAGATACATGATAATATCACCCGCACGCTTATTATTGTTAAAACGAGACTGAATGTCCCCTGCTTCAATGGCTTGCTTTGCTGATAGAAGGAAGCGAATCGCTCCATCGTATAGCAGCACAACACGCTCTGCTGGCGACGCGTTCAGGATCTGTTGTTCCCAATAATGTTTTGCGGCGTTTTGATTCATGTGTCTTAACTCTATTTCTTAATGTGTTTATGAGTGGGTCTGCAAATGGTTAACTGTCACCATTTAGAGCACCAAGCTGCTGTGTCAATTGGTCACGTAATTGGTTCAATTGAGCAAGCGCTGTCTCCATAGAAATGAACTGCTGTGTTAGGCTGTTTCTCTGCACTTCTAGGCGTTCATCAATTTGTGCAATACGATCTTGATAATCAACATTCTGCTCTTCCAGAGTTGTAACATCTGTACGCAGTTGACCATCCAGCGCTGTAATATCCTCAAGGTAACCATAAAGCTGATCCGCTACACCACGTGTAAACGTCACTTCAATATCGTTAATTGGGCCAAGGCTCGGATCTCCGTTAAAGAAGAGCTGAAGACCATTCGCTGATGTATTGTCAGTTGCTGTAATCACTTGAGAGCTTTGCGTTGCCGAACCATCACCAATGACACCGCCACCAGCTGTTGTGCTAATTGCGGCTTGAATCACATTTCCTGACGCATCCGTACCCGCAATATCTAGGTAGTAAGGCTGCAAATTACCAGAACCATCCACATTTGGCTGTGTACTTTGGTCAAAACCAACCACACTCACACGTGAATCTGACGTTGTCGCATCAAAAGCGAAGATCTTACGCACACCGTCAGTATTATTGACAAGCGCATCATTAAATTTATCCTGGTCAATTTCCAGCATAAAGTTACCACCGATTTCAATACCAATCTGACCAAGTGTTTCATAACCAGAAGCCGCACCCGGGATAACCGTGTTAATCATTTCACCAAGCTCGCGGTCAATACTTCTAAGTGTTGAATCAAAAGCAAGGGCACCAAACTCTGACTCAGCACCTTCCGCATCGCTACGTACACGCTGCGTTCTTTGGTCAATAATAAACTCTTTCATCAGGTTGTAAGCATCAACAAACCCTTGAACTGCGCCTTGAATCTCATTCAAGTTTTGCTCAATCTCAATGTTAATTTCAGTATTTGGCTCTGCACCAAACAGATCAAGCGTAATCCCTTCTAAGACATCATCAATGGCGTTAGAAGAACGTGTAATGCCTGTAATACCGTCAACATCAATAATGGCATCTTGCGCGGCAGTAAGTTCAGTCTTAATACCGCCAACACCATCAGTAAAGCCAAAGCTATCTGTTGTTGCGTTACCGCCAGCAAAATCAATTGCATTGGCCGTACCCGTATCTTCAGCTGTCATCACGAGGTAATGCTCTGTTGGGCTTACCGATACGATAGACGCATTGACGCCAGCATTTGATGAGTTAATTTTGTCTTGCATATCTGCAAGAGTGTCATCCGCATCAATGGTGATGCTCTCACCATTCATTGTAAATGTACCAATTGTAAAACCTTGCGCTGAAAGTGCTGTTGCATTGGTATCTGCAAAAGCATCACTGCGCATTTGGTGTGATTGTGCAAGCTGATGAATTGTCAGCCTGTGCGTTCCCACAGTTGCATCATCACCAGCAAGAACACCAACAAGACTATCTGCTGCAACAGGCGTGTAACCACCAGGTGCACCAGCTGCGGCTGTTGATGTTGTAAAGGCTTGCTTTGTATCAAATACATCTTCAGCAAAGAAACTCACGCCCCCACGGAGTTGATCTAAGCTTGTCTTTAAGTTATCTGCAATAAGTGTAAGATCGCTGTAAGCCGTCAGCTTTGTATCGTTAACAGCGATTTTATCCTCAATCTGAGTTGCTGGAATTCGCTTGGCCTGCATAATGGCGTCAACAGTAGACTGCCAGTCAATATTTGACGATAGACCTGAGAAGCGCAAATTACCACTGTCAGTGGTGCTAGCAAAACTAGTATTCAGTAATGAGTCGGTCATACGTGTCCCTCTCTCTTTTTGTCCGCTACCTGCGTACCTTTTCCTTTATGGACCCTGTCACAAATGATAACACACATTTTTCAAACATCTCCATCTACGATGATACCGCGTTCGCGAATATTTTGCGCATATAGCTTTAAAATTTGCAGACCCTCGTAACGATTCACAGTACTCCCTGTGGCTTTATCGACCACATTGCCACTAGAATCAAACACGTCGTCTTCCATTTCCATATCAACTTCCATGTCTTGTTCACCAAGCATATCGTTCATATAGTGCACAGCTCTTTTGTAGGCTGTTTCTGCTGCGTCTGTCAGGTTAAAACCAGCAGGAAACTTAGGAACCTGAAATCCTCCTCGACCATCCACTTTTTGGTATACACCCTGAGGTTTGGCTGGCTTCATCTGAGGTTGAGAAGCAATCGCCTTTTCAGGATTTATATTGTTCGGATCAATGGAAAGCTTTGGTTTCACAAATAGTTACCCTTAACTGTTTCGTAGTAAGTCAACTAAAAGATCAGGGTTTTGGTTAGAGCGTGCCAGCATATCTAGGCCTGTTTCAAGCAGAGCCTGAGAGCTTGCAAGCTTACTAATCTCTTCAGCCACATCAACATCCAGAAGTGTAGACTTCGCAGCCTCACTGTTCTCCTGTGCAACTGAAATATTACTTGCTGTAAACTCGAGTCGGTTCTGGTTTGCACCAATATCCGCACGTGCACCTGTAATAATGGCATTGGCTGTATCAATCAGATCAACAACCGCACCTGCGTTAGTATCAGTTAGAAGATCTGTACCAGCAAGTCCCATAGCCGCAACGTTAATCACTGGAAGGGTTACATCAATACGCTCTGCGGCTGTTGTACCTTTACCAACCTGGTATTCTAGGTTTGCACCCACAGCTACACCAGTTGCAATAGAAGCAAAGCCAGTATTTGGACCTGTTACAATGTCTGTCGTATCATCAAAGTCACTGTTGAGGGTCAAAGTCACACCTAGGTTAAAGAATTCAAAATCTTGCAGCTGACCCACTTGAGGCGAGGATACTGTGAGTGACTGAAACTCTGTTGTCACCGTATTCGTCACGGTCAGCGTATTTGTGGCCGCGAAAAACTGCACATCAAATGTATCACCAGCATTTACAAACGGCTCAAAAGCAAAACCAACAAAACCATCATCAGAATCAACCGCCGTACCAAGCGTTGCACCATCCAGAGCAATCTGGTTTGTACCACCAAGCAGCTGGTTATCGTTAAAAACAGTTGTTTCTACAATACGATCCATTTCTTCTAAAAGAAGCTGATATTCCGTATCCAGAAAAGACCTTTCCGTATTTGAAAGTTGGCTAGAAGAGGCTGTCAAAGAGATCGATTTTGTACGTACTAAAATATCTTGGATCTTACCCAGAGAGCCATCTGCAATTTGAAGCATTGATACACCTTGAGACACGTTAATCTGCGCGGCTCTTAGTGAAGAAATATCAACTTTAAGGCTCGCACCAATAGACAGTGCAGCAGCATCTTCAGATGCCTCAAATACACGTGTACCAGATGAGAGTTTTGCAATAGATGTAGAGGTTTCAGTACTGTTAAGACCAACGTTACGCTGTGCGATTTGCGTTGAAATATTACTAATAATCGATACGACCATGGCGGGATACCTTCCTTATGCCTGTTTCATTCATATAACTAAACAATGCAGAGAGCGTGCCAACTTTTAAATTATCAATATAAAACAAAAAGCCCCGCAAATGCGGGGCTTTTAAGCATGTATCAGCAACGTTATGAAGTTGTTGTCCCTGATGTCATTTCAGCTTCCGTTGTTGGCTTGCTGTCAAACATGTCAGAGAATACATCTTCCCAAGTTCCTTGAGTTGACGCACGAGAGTATTCCGTTGCGCGCTGCTCAAAGAAGTTTGAGTGCTCAGTTGCATTTAGCATCTCGTCTAGCCATGGTAGAGGGTTCTTCTCAATACCAAATACGCTTTCAAGGCCAAGCTGCATTAGGCGGCGGTCACCAATGTAACGGATGTAATCCTTCACTTCCTGTGGTGTTAGGCCCTGCACTTCACCTTCTTCAAAGGCAAGATCAATGAAGGCGTCTTCCATCTTCACAATCTCTTTACAGTGGTTCGTCAGCTCTTCTTTCAGCTCATCTGTCCAAACTTCAGGGTTCTCACTAATGAATGTGCGGAACAGACGAATGATTGAGTTTGTGTGAAGTGTTTCATCACGCACTGACCATGTTACGATCTGACCCATACCCTTCATCTTACCAAAGCGTGGGAAGTTCAGTAGAATCGCAAAGCTTGCAAACAGCTGGAGACCTTCAGTAAAGGCACCAAATACAGCTAGAGTTGTTGCAATACCCTTCTTAGAGTCACAAGAGAACTGGTGTAGGTAATCATATTTATCTTTCATCTGCTGGTACTTAAGGAAAGCTTCGTACTCAACCTCAGGCATACCCAGTGTATCGAGCAGATGAGAGTAAGCTGCAATGTGGATTGTCTCGATGTTAGAGAACGCACTGCACATCATCAGAACTTCAGTTGGACCGAAAACTTGTGAGTACTCTTTCATGTACGCGCCGTTTACTTCAATATCACTCTGTGTGAAGAAACGGAAAATCTGCGTCATCAGGTTAATTTCACTTGCAGAAAGCTTATCGTTCCAATCTTTTACATCATCCGCCATTGGCACTTCTTCTGGCATCCAGTGCAGACGCTGCTGCGTTTGCCATGCATCAAAGGCCCATGGGTAACGGAATGGTTTGTAGACTGGACGAGGCTCAAGAAGACCTTTTAGCTCTCCAAGACCCGTTTCTGTTTTGAGGTTCACGACTTCTGACATGATTTTATCCCTTAGGTAGTATTATAATATATTGTAGTAAGTTCGCTTAATCGTCTACGCACTCACTCATATACGATTGAGTTAAATTCGCTGAATAGGTGCGAAAATTTATTTTCGCGAAGCGCGTAAGCCGTCATGTATTTAAACATACATAAGGCTGAGCACTGGAGCGTAAATGAATTTGCAGCCCTATTCAGTAGAATTTATTGGCAAGCGAGACACTCTTCGTATTGGTCCTCTTCCTGCTGTGCAATTGCATCTGCTGCTTTTTGCTCATTCGATGGGAATGAAACAACATCCGCACGCTGGATTGACTTCGAGCGGCAGTAGTACAAGCTCTTCACACCTTTCTTCCATGCGCTAAAGTGTAGCTCATGTAGTGTTTTCTTATGTACGTCTGCTGGCAGGAATAGGTTAATTGACTGCGCTTGACAAATGTATGGTGTACGATCAGCCGCATGCTCCACCACCCAACGCTGGTCAATTTCAAATGCTGTCTTAAAGACATCTTTCTCATGCTCACTTAGGAAGTCTAACTCCTGTACAGAGCCGCCCTGTGTTGTAATGAGTGACCATGTTTCTGGTGTATCTTTACCGTACTTCTCAAGAACCTTCTTCAGGTGCTTGTTACGTACGTTGAATGAACCGTCAAGTGTCTTTTGTGTAAAGCTGTTAGCTGCGTATGGCTCAATACCAGGTGATGCGTTACCGCAAATGATTGAGCTTGATGCATTTGGCGCAATAGCAAGTTTGTTTGCAAAGCGCTCTTTAACGAGAGACTCAGCAGCATCTGGGCAAGGGCCACGCTCTTCAGCAAGAATGCGAGAAGCAGCATCAGCACCTGTACGGATATGCTTAAACATACGCTTGTTCCATACTTTCGCCATCACAGACTCAAATGGAATGTTCTTAGATTGTAGGAATGAGTGGAAGCCCATTGCACCAAGACCAACACTACGCTCACGTAGAGCCGCGTAACGGGCACGCGCCATATCATCTGGAGCGTGGTCAATAAAGTCTTGGATAATGTTATCCAGGTAGCGGAACATATCATCTAGGAATGTTTCGCACTTTTCCCACTCTTCAAATTTTTCTAGGTTCACAGAAGACAGGCAACATACAGCTGTACGCTCTTTACCATGCTGATCAATACCTGTTGGTAGAGTAATCTCAGAACATAGGTTACTCATTTTAACCTTAAGGCCCTGCTCTTTGTGGAACTCAGGGATACGGTTGTTTACGTTATCAATAAACAGAAGGTACGGCTCACCTGTTTCAATGCGTGCTGTTAGGATACGGATCCAAAGGTCACGTGCAGGGATTGTACGAAGTGTTTCGCCAGTCTTTGGAGACTTAAGGCCCCAGTCTTCGTCTTTTTCTACAGCTTCCATAAAGTCATCTGTAATCACAACAGCGTT
>JAYZXF010000007.1 GCA_036141575.1 Pseudomonadota bacterium
GGTAGATCTGCGTAAGCATCTGACATCGCTTGAAGGCCTGTTGGGCAGATATCTGGGCAGTATGTAAAGCCAAAGTAGATGAGGCTGTATTTACCCTTAAGGTCTTCTTGTGTAAAAGGCTTTGCTTCATGGCTGTATAAAGAAAACTCACCACCAATAATTGGACTACCCTGCCCCATGTGGCCTGCTGCAGCACTATGCTCATCTCCAGCAATCATTGTTCCTGCCTTTTGTGCAAGGCTTTCTGGCGTGTAGTACTGACTATAAATGAGGTACATCATGCAAATAAGCACAAGGCTTAGAAATGTGTATTTGTGCTGACCAATAATTTTGCGCATAAGAGCTCCTTTAAAATAAAATGCTACACATGATGTGTAGCATTTTACAGATATTATTCCAAGAAGAACTGCGTTAGTTTTTACAGCAACGCGCCTCTTCTACTGAAGCTGAAGATTGGCATGCCATGTTCACCCATGCGCCCTGCTGCCACCTTGCAGTACGTGCATTACTATACACACACCACTGAGCATGAGTAAACGTATCGCGTGGCACCCCCATTGCATAACCAAGCTCTTGACAGCGGCGGTTTACAGAAATGGCATCATTATAGACCATATACCTGTTTCCTCCTGATCCAGGACGCTCCAGTCCTTGGTCCCATCTTACTGTTGTACAGGTCATACGGCGATCATCGACACGCGTATCCACGTAGCTTTTGGTTGCTGCATTCTGCGCGGCTGTCGGGTCAGACAGGCCTGTAATTCTACCATTAACAATCACACCATGGCTTGCTGTTTCAAGCTTTGCTGATCCAGCATGGTAGAGCGATACTTTGTTATCAGGATCTGCAAAAATCATTGTACGGTTAGTACCACTGCCGTTTTCAGCCTGAATATAAATTGGCGTACCGTGCTTATACCCTCGAATAACATGATTGGTTGCATCGTGGAAAATTCTAAAGTCAGCATCATTACCAAAACGAACCTGCATATTATCCTGCCACTCTGTATGACCTGTCACATTATCATTGGCATTGGCACGAATAAATGCTGAAGAATCAAGTCCATCAACTGTTGTGGCATCTACATTAGCTGTGCCAATAGTAATGGCCTGTGTACCTGTAATGGTTGCAGCTGTATTTGTGAGTGTAATACCTGGTCCTGCTGCAATGTTAGAGGTATCAAGAACGGTATAACCACCAGCCCCACTTTCATCACCAATCGTTTGTGTACGGTATAAAATCAAACCACGAGAGGAATCAAATGCAAGTTCACCATCAGCTCCAAGGTTATCAGGTTCTTTATTTTTTAACAGAATACGATCTGGGTTATTAATTTGCCCCGAGCCAGTCATCCACAACGTACCATTCGCATCAATTTGTGCCACATTGGTTGTATTGTTTCTAAAGACAAAACCACGGTTTGTGCCACCATTCATACGAAAGTACATGTTGTAATCAGAAGTCCCATCGAGATTTCCACCCCATGTCGCATCAGCAGCTGATGACATATAAATTTTGTAAGAATCACTATTCCAGAACTTCAACCCCTTACCATGGCCACTGGTAAACGCGAGGTTACCTGTGGTGGAGTCATCTGCATTACTACGAAGGAAAGATGATGCATGAAGCCCATCAACGGTGTCTGCATTTGTATTACCACCAATTTGCGCATCAACATAAGCTTTGGTTGCGGCATCTTGTGCGCCTGTTGGATCATTTAATCCCGTAATACGGCCAAACACTTGTAAACCAGCAGTAGACGTGCGCATTTTCTCTGAGCCATTATAGTAGACACTCAAGCGGTCATCTGGATCAAAATAAAGCATGTTACGGTTCGTCCCGGCTGCATCTTCACCCCCAAGGTAAAAGCGTGCTCCGTGCAGATAGCTTCTCATATATGTATCTGTTCCATTAAACCACATTCTAAAGTCAGCATCATTACCAAGGCGGACATTTTGGTTGTCTTGCCATTCTGTGTGCGCTGTTACGTTATCCGCAGCATCTGAGCGAATAAATGCCGATGCATGAAGCCCATCAACCGTATCTGCGTCACCTACCAAACCATCCACATAAGCCTTTGTTGCTGCATCATCAGACGCCGTTGGGTTTGCGACATCTTGTAGACGGTTCCCACGAATCGAAATTGTTGCAGAGGCACTTGTACTACCAAGGTAAACTTGCCCTCCAAACGGGTTAATTGCAAAAGACCCTGGAGCATTATTATTAGAAGCCTGCATTTCATTTGGATCTAGGCGTAGTTTCCACCCAGATGTATCGGCTGCACTATCTTGCAAGACAATAGAACCTTGTCCAACTGTATTAACAGCTGCAATATCAGCACCTCCAGTTACAGTCAACGCACCATCTGCATCTGAATTACCAACTGCAGCATCATCCGCAATCACAGTGCCTGATACATCAACACCAGCATTCACTGTTCTTAGTTTCTCTTCACCTTGGTAGTAAAAATGCGTGTTATCATCAGGGTCTAATGTCAGCAAAGTACGGTTTGTGCCACCTGCATCCTCACCTTGCAGTAAAATTTGGGCGCCATGTGCATAACTTCTCATAATGGTATTTGTACCGTTAAAGTCCATACGAAAATCTGCATCCGTACCGAGGCGCACATCCATGTTATCTTGCCACTCTGTGTGCGCATTAATATCATCATTAGCGTCTGAGCGCACAAAGGATGGACTATCAATTCCGTCTAATGTGTCAGCATCTCCGCCGCCGCCACCAAGTGTAATCCAGTTATTCCCATCACAATAGGCAACTGCATTGGCCGCATCGTTCCAAACAAGAGCACCTTCTTCAGTAGAATCAAAAACGTTTGCTGCACCAAAAGAAGAATTACTATCAGCATTTAATTTAAGCTGTAAAACCGGATCTGCTGCTGTCCCTACAGGTGCTGCAGGACAGATCGCATAAGCCTGACTGGAAGCCAAAATTATGCCTAAAATACCACTCATTTTCAGAATAGATTGATGCTTCATAATACCCCTCTTGCAATTCTTATTTTGCTTACAAGTCTAAACCAGCAAGCATACGCCTGCAAATTACACAGTCCTTTTTCCTCATATTCCTTATGGACCTCCATGCAAAAAGAACACATCAGAAGATGACATCCCTTTTAACTTTGAATAGAATGGCTTAAACAATAATAAGGCATTTAGGCACATGAACCTCTTTTTTAGATTTATCATCCTCCTTCTGACAAGGCTGATCATCAAAAAACCTCAAGGACCATTTGATCCCTGCACAAGTCGCTTTATTGTAAATCCAATGGACCTCGACCTGAACTTCCACATGAATAATGGCCGATACTTTTCTATCATGGACCTTGGCCGTATTGACCTCATGATTCGCGCTGGCATTTTCTGGAAGCTTTTCCGCCAAGGCTACTACCCAGTTGTGACCTCTGAAAGCATCCGATTTAGACGCTCCCTACAGCTCTTTGAACGCTTTGAAATGATCTCCCACATTGAATCATGGGATGATAAAGATTTCTACATGACACAAAAGTTCATGAAAGGTGGCCATATTATTGCCGAAGGCAGCATTAAAGGTCGCTTCAAACAGCGCGGAAAAGGCTCCTCTTCTACATCAGCAACATTTGCTGCCATGAATATCCCTTACGAAGAAAGAGAACTCTCAGAGCTTGCCAAGAGTCAAAAGCAAATTGAGAAGCTCCTTGCCGTGCCTCCACAAGAAAAAGAGCAATCAAAATAGCAGCTTGACAGCACTCGTTCCACTTTGTTAAACTAAGTTCATAAATAAAGAAGCTAATAGCCGTTCTGGCTGGTGAATTTCTACTTAATAACCGAGTATTACGTTTTTTAGCGTACGTTTAACGTACATTCACTTCGAGTTATGCCTTTATTTTCAAGGTACAACTCTCCCCACCCTTAACTCACCTCATGAGTGAATTGTGGATGGAT
Source organism: Pseudomonadota bacterium (assembly GCA_036141575.1). Classification (NCBI taxonomy): domain Bacteria; kingdom Pseudomonadati; phylum Pseudomonadota; species Pseudomonadota bacterium. The sequence continues at coordinate 3,943 of JAYZXF010000007.1, forward strand.
TTTTGTTCTTTTATGGCTGCAAAGAGTACAAGGCGTACTTGAGCAGTCATAAAAAGTAAAAAGCCACCGCAAGGCGCCATGAGAATATGGAGGTATTATTGCTTGGCCTTAACGCTGTAACCCTACTCGTTGTTCTCACAACAGCTCTACTTATCTTCAACAAGAAGATCCTTAAACTTCACCCCACCATTGGCTTGATGCTTTCAGCCGTTATGACCAGTTTTGGCTTTCTGCTACTCAGCTGGTTTGGCGTGATTGATGTCACGGACCACATCACCAACCTTGTGCATGTTATGGACTTTCCTAACCTGCTTATGAACTGGGTGCTGCCCTTCCTGCTGTTTGCAGGCGCACTCAAGGTGAATGTGGCCTACCTGAAAGACCACCGCTGGGCCATTGGCGCCCTCTCCACAGTTGGCGTGCTTGCAAGCTCACTCATGCTTGGCATGATGCTGTGGATTATGGTGCTGCTGTTTGGCTTCCCGCTCAGCTTTCTGCACTGTTGGTTGCTTGGTGCCATTTTGATGCCCACTGACCCTGTTGTGGTCAGCTCGCTACTCAAAAAGCTCAACGTGCCCCGTAAGCTTAGTGCAAAAATTTCCGGTGAATCTCTGTTTAACGACGGCGTCTCGGTTATTTTGTTCTTGGCTCTGGCAGGTGCTGTTTCTGGTACCCATGCTGTTGCTGGTGGTGTCACTGGTATCCATGACCTGAGCATTCTTCAGCTACTGGCTTTGCCCTTTGTTGAAATTGGCGGCGCTGTCATCATCGGTCTTGTCCTCGGGCAAGTCGCATGCTGGCTCTTGCACCACAACACCGACCTCATCATTGAGCTCTTCATTACCATCAGCCTTGTTCTAGTTGCGGTCCTGTTGACCAACGGCCCCACCAACGCATACGGAATTGGCCCCAACATGCCAATGACCGTCGTGATTGCAGGCCTGTTTATCGGCAACAACGGACGCAAAACCAACAAACTTACTTGGGCTGCGCGTACAGAAATTGCCAATATCTGGGAACTGATTGACGAGTTCCTCGTCACCCTGCTATTTGTGCTGATGGGCATGATGCTTGTGATTCTGGAGTTGAACTTCATCTATGTGGTTGCCGGTGTTCTCACCAGCATCTTTGTGCTGATTGCCCGCTACGTGGCTGTTACCAAAACCATTAAATTTTTGGAAAAGCACGACATGGAGACGTTCACAGAAGGCTCCCTGCCGATTCTGGTTTGGGGCGGCATGCGTGGCACCATCTCTTTTGCGATGGTGATGATGCTGCCGATGAGTCCCGCACGGGACGTGATGCTTGCCATTACCTTTATCGTGGTGGCCTCGTCTATCTTTATTCAGGGCCTCACCATGGAGTCGGTCATTAAGCGCGCACTGCCCAAAGCAACCGCTGAGGAACGTGCCCCAAAGCCGAAAAAAGAAAAAGCGGAAGACTAACCTCCGCAATAAATCGAAAAAGAAAAGCGCCCCTAGGGGCGCTTTTTGATTAAAGGCTTTTTAAAACTTCTACTACATAGAAAAAAGCCCACATCTGCGGGCTTTTTTTAAATTCGTTTTCAGATGCATTTAGTGCCAGCAATTCCAATAGCTATGGCTTGCACCATAAATATAGAACCAAGCACTCGTCCAAGGCGGGATGGTTGCATTGCCCCAAGTACCGTTGCTACCACGAATCTGGCAGTACAGATAATACGGGCTATCATTGCCGATATCCAAGCGGTGATTCCCCCAGCTATCAACATAATAGCTCGACTGGAAGGCTGATGCAGGCGTCACAGAAGACAAGAGTGCAAAAGCAAAAGTTGCAGCAAGGACAAGTTTTTTCAGCATGAATATGCTCCTCAAGAAAGAGAGAAAAAAGGAAGGTACGAGATAATGTCTAACTTATCGACTCGCGGAACATACGCAAACTGGCCCTAAAAGGCAATAGAAAAACACACGTAGAGGATGTAAGGGCAGAAGTAGATTAAAAACGACCAACCAAAAGGGCCTGAATCGCAGATTCATCCGTGCCATCATCACCGAGCTTGTTCATCCAGTATTGATACTCAATACCAGCAAATACGCGATCTGTTTTACCAAAGAGAGCATGGCCAATATCGTACCTAAACTGAGGTTGCGCCAGAATATGCTCTTTTACTTCATTACCAAATTCATTATCACGCGCGCCAATGTACTCTACATGGCCTTCTACGCTAAACTTATGCTTTTCAGAAAGCTCAAAGGGATAGGCAAAACTTACATCAAAAATGAAACTGTTATCTTGTGAAGGTGTGCCACCTGCAGCAACGCCGCGGCTATTATCAATATAAGCAGCAAGGTCTGTATTAAAGAAGGTAAAGCCCGGCACATCCCAAGAAACACGCACACCAGGAATATACTTATACACTTTAGCATCCTTGGCCCAGTTCAGACCTGCCACAACACCTACGTCCTTAATCGGGCCGTAAGTGATTTCTTTATCTAAGATTTTTCCAAGACTAAAGTTGGCAAGACCTTCAAAGTAGATATCACTGCCAGAGTCATCGCCCTCAATAAAATCGATAAAGAAGAAGTTGTTACCGTACTTCCAACCATCAACATGCTGGAACGTGGTAATAAAGGTCTCTTGATCAAGGCCACCTGTGTATGGCCTATCCAGTGTACCGTACTGTAAGTGCACTTCATTCTTTTGCCAGTGGAACACGTCCCCTGCCCATACATTGAAAGAGAAAAGAACAGATGCTGCCGCCGCGAAAAACGTATTCATATTATGAGTGCCATACCTATTTAAAAGTTGAATAGAAAAAGCCTAGCACAAAGGGGGAATGGCACCAAAATTTCTAGATCTCAATGGAGGCATAACAGAACTTTTCTTAAAGCATGTGACGAATTGCAGACACAGCCTTTTCCTGCCTTTCTGCAAATGAGCCGCTGATAATTTTATACGCGCAACCGTATTCCTCTAAACGCTTTTGACAGACATTAAAAAAGTCTTTTCGATCTTCAGGAAGGTACCTGTGCGTATCATCCACCCAAGGAACATCCACATCAAGCAGCAGGTATAAATCATAAGACTGCTTTTTTACCCCATCCTCAATCCATGGATCACACTTGCCAAAAAGTTTATGGCTCCAGATTGTTGTGGTGATGAGGTCAGTATCACAAATTAAGAGTTGGGGCTCACTTTCAAGGGCCTGAGCAACCAGTTTCAGTTGCCCTTCGGCAATCTTACGCATATCCGGGTATGAGATATCACCGTCCTGTTCACGAATGAGCTGCTCTGCATACTCTGGAACCATGGGCGCGTTAAAGTGCTCTGCCAAATTTTTAACAAGCGTAGATTTACCTGTAGATTCTGGCCCAAACACACAAACTTTTACGGTCATGATGCAACCTTTCCAAAGAGTGCAAACTTTGCATAAGTTTCAAGAAGCTCCGGTGTGACTTCAGGACATCCCTCTTCATGCGCAAGCAAAGTTGATGCCTCCGCTATATCAAATGATATACCCGTTGCTTGGAATAGATCCATAGTACGATAGTTTTTAAACAATGTTTCATCTGCACGGCACAGCGCAAGATAAGATGCCGATTCTTCAGGTGACATTTCAGTGAGTGAAGACACTTTTGCAGCCCAGTCTTCTTGCGAGAGGGCACTTAAGGTTACACCATGCGTCTTCAAAGCGCTTAACAGTTGGTTCAGGCTTGCCCCTTGTTTATTCGCGACATGGTATGTCCCTGCCTGCTGTTTAAACGCCAACTTAAAGAAGGCTTTTGAAGCATAATCACAAGGGGTGATATCAATATACAGCTGATCCTGCACGCCCTCTGGATACACAGCTAGAGACCTCATGCCCGCAAAGAACATATTGATAAAATCTGATTTTGCCGATACGCCATGAGTTCTATCTCCAGTAATCAAACCAAAGCGATAAATTGAAACCGGCATGCCCGCCTTTTTCAACAAACAGAGAAGGCGATCACTTACCCATTTTGTTTGCGCATAACCACCGTAAACAACCTTGGTAGAAGACAGATCATCAGACTCATAAACAGTTCCTGTGTTTTGATCTGTTGCCACAAATACTGATAGGGTGGAGGCATAATGCAAATGCTTGCTTTGCCCCCTCACACAGAACTCTACAATGTGCTGCACGCCCTGAACATTAGACGCTTCTAAAGCTTCATAAGGCAGAACTGTATTCACATGGGCCGCGCAGTGATACACGCTATCCACTTTGGATGTTAAATCGCCCCAAACGTTCTCATTTAACCCAAGATGCTCTTGCGTAATATCCCCACAAACAGGTACCACACGCTGCCATTGCGCTTCTGTGAGCTTAAGGTTTTGCACCTGTAGAGCAGCTTGAATTCTCTGCAGAGCGGCCTCTGTATCTTTTGCACGCACAAGCGTATAAACCTGTACCGCAGTCCCATTCAAAATCTCCCAAAGCATTCTTGCTCCAAGAAAGCCTGTTGCCCCAGTGAGCAAAACGTGTTTTTGAATGCTTGAAACAGGCTGCATGTTAAGAGGTAAGATATCCTCCAAAATAGATGAGACTTTGCCTTCCAAAAGGCTTGCTGGCATACCACCCGTGTGCAGCATATCATTCTGATGTTCTAAAGCTTCTGCCATATCTTTTAAAACAGGCTTGGCTGCCACCAATGTTGGTGAAATATGCCACCCGACTTTTCCTGCTTGAATAGATAAATCTAAAGCCGCGAGAGAATCCCCACCAACCTCAAAAAAGTGACCTGTAGACGAGAGAGACTCAACGCCCAAAACATCTTTCCATACGCTTGCAAGCTTACGCTCTGCCTCTGTCTGCAAAGTATCTCTATCAGATAAAACCAACGGAACCTTTTCAAGCTGCTTACTATCCACCTTACCTGTCACCGTATGCGGAAGCTCTTTCATCACTTCAAAACGATATGGCACCATCCACTTGGGTAACTTTTGGCGTAAAGACTCGCGTAACTCATCAATAGAAAGATCTGCACCACTTGGCTGAACAAACCCAACAAGTTGCTCTCTTAAAGCTGTTTTTGATACGCCACGTTTGACAACCGCGCAACGTTTCACTTGAGGACAGCTCATAAGAGCTTGTTCAACTTCTTCAAGCTCAACAAGCTGGCCACGTATCTTCACTTGCCTGTCTATACGACCATGAAAGATAATGCGACCGTCTTCTAACTGCTCAACTTTATCCCCTGTACGGTAATAGCGTTTCCCCTCAATGATCGGGAATTTTTCTGCTGTTAAATCTTCACGATTTTGATAGCCCCTCGCCAGTTGCACGCCACTTATATAGAGCTCGCCCTCGCGTGCAGGCTCTCCATTCTCATCAAAAACATGATATGCCATATTGGGCACAACAGCCCCAATATCAGGAACAGTCCAATCAGGCGTACATCTCACCATACTGGTGCAAATGGTTGCCTCTGTTGGCCCGTAAACATTCACAAGGTTGACACGCTGAGACCATAACTTCACGGTTTCAGCATCTGGCACTTCCCCGCCAATCACCACACTCTTTAAACTTTCTGAAACACGCTGAGGGTCCAATAGTTTCAAAAAAGATGGCGGTAAATCAATATGCGTAACCTGCTTAGAAGAAACGATCTCATAAAACTCTTCTATATTTTGAAGCTTACACACGGGTTCAATATGTAATGTAGAACCGGAAAGAAGTGCTGTTCCAATATCTGAGATAGAGGCATCAAAACTATGAGAGAGATAAAAGAGCGCTTGCGCTCCTGCGAAGTACTCAAACTTTTCTATTTGAGCATTTAGAATATTTAAAAGCCCCACATGCTCAACCATTACGCCTTTAGGTGTTCCTGTTGAACCAGAGGTATAAATAAGATAGGCCAGGTCATGTAGCTGCCCTTGAACGGGTTCCGTAAGAGACTCATCTCCATACTCACTCTCAGGAGACAGGATAATTTTTACGCCTGCATCTTGCTTCATAAAGCTCTGACGCTCTTCAGGCAAATTTGGATCAATCGGTACAAAAGCAGCCCCTGTCATCCACACTCCAAGCATAGCCTCTAGGTAACCAATTGACTTATGAAAGTACAATCCAACCACATCTTCTGCACTTACGCCCTGCTGTTTTAAATAGCCACCAATCAGTCGCGCACGGTCCCATAGCTCAGCATAGCTGATAGCATCGTCTCCTTGTACAATCGCCAGAGTACTTGGGTACTGTTGAACAACCTTTTGAAGAGCATTTACAAACATAATGCTTTACTTCTCACAAATAAAAATAGCGCGCGGCATATGAGCGGTTAGCTTTTCATGGTTGACGCCACCATATACGTGAATATTTTTAAACCCAACCTCTTGCAAAAGCTCACGGATACGACTTGGCAAATACATTTTTGCCCCACCTGTATGAACCTTCTTCGTGCCATCTGGCAAAACAAAGGTCCAAACCTGTTTAAACATACCCGTTTCAATATCCATGTCATACTCACGAACCAGCATCACCTCTCCGTAAGGCGTTTCTCGACGCACCACCTTACATGGCTTATTTTGAATGAGCACATCTACCGTGTTGGTAAAATCAAGCGCAAACCTACCCCCTTCTTTAAGGGATTCATAAGAGCGTTTCAGCATCTCTTTATTTTGCGCATCGCTTTGTGAGTAGCCAAAACTTGTGTACCAGTTAAAGGCGGCGTCACAAGTCTCTTCAGGCATAAATTCAAAAGCATCTCCTGTATAAAAATCGGCTTGCACGCTTTCACCTGCAGCCTTACCTTTTGCACGCTGAATGTACGCATCACACTGATCCACACCAATCAGCTTCATCCCTGTGCGTGCCAGGCCCATACTTACAGCCCCAACACCACAGCATTGGTCAAATACAGTATCGCCTGCTTTTAAGCGTAGCTCTTTTTCTAAGAATGAAATTGTTGTTTTATATTCAGGGTCATGCACTTCATGCTCAAGCATCACATCCGCAAATACATCATCGTAAAAATCTGCCCACCAGTTTTCTGCTTTTGCTGTTCCAGTCATGGTTATACTCCCATATTAAATTTGTCATGCATCAATGCTGCTGTCAGAGATAGCATCAGTACAGGTTCATAAGCGGTTTGTTCAACAGGCGTCATTTTTTCTGTTTTATCCAGCAGATCTAAGAGTGCCTTTTGATTGATCAGAGAGAACCCTTTAAAGGATTCACTGCTGAGCGTATCTCTCATAAACTCTTTCATACGGCCAGATGTAAAACGGCTCACTGGTGGTGCCATAAAGGCTTGCTTCTGGCGTTTGTAAACTGTTGGCGTCAGTACATCTTTAGCCGCTTCACGTAGCACATGTTTTTCCATTTCATCGCGAATTTTCATCGTCAGTGGAACCTTTGCAGCAAACTCAAAGAAATGATGATCTAAGAACGGGACACGGCCTTCAACTGAGTGCGCCATTTCTGTGCCATCTCCCAAAGTTCTTAAAATGTAATTGGCAAGCGTGTACTTGGTCCAAAGGTAAGAAGACTGATCCACTCGGCTGCGCCCTGTCAGCTGCCCAGACACGTCTGTATCCTGCATAACTTCGGCAAAGTAATCAGTTGAAACACCCTCAGAAAGTATCGGTCTAAAACGTGCCCCCATTGCTGATTTAGCTTCAAGAAATGCAGGAACATAGCCAAGGCTCTTTTGTACCGCATCCATAGGTAGGGCTTCACCATACGCAATGTGCACACCAGCGGTCACAGGGTTATTCTTAAAGAGCTCATCTAGTTTTTCATCACCTTGATCTTGCTCTGTAAATAAATCTGTTCTGAGGTGTGAATAACCCGCTAGGGCTTCATCAGCCCCCTCACCACCAAGTACCACTTTAAAACCCGCATCACGAATGGCTTTACTTAAAAGATACTTTGCAGAAAGGTGCCCATTAATAGCGAGGCCTTCACTCATATAAACAGCATCAGCCATATGTTCTACAATGGCATCACCACTTACAGGTACCACATGTAAATTGGCCCCTAAAAATTCGGCTGTTTCTTTAGCAATATCCAGCTCGTCATATACGCCTGCTTCAAAGCTGACCGTAAAGCAATCGACAGGCTTATTTGAAAACTTAGACACAGTTCCAAGTACAGAGCTTGAATCTAAACCACCGCTTAAGTGGCAACAAATTGGTACATCTGAACGCATACGCAATTTCACAGATTCTTCAAAAATATCTCGACACTGCTCAACCAAACCATCCTCAGGGAGCTCATCATTTTGAAGAGGGAAATCAATATCCCAATACTTTTGAATCTGAACCTTGCCTTTGTTTGCTACTAAATAATGCCCAGGCTTAAGCTGAGAAACTCCAGCAAACATTGTACGCCCTTGCGGCTGATACTGAAGTGTTGTGGCCTGTAAAAATGAGTCATGGTCCCACTTAGCTTCTACCCCGTAGGCAAAGAGAGATTTAGCTTCAGACGCAAGGTACAGTTCACCGCCTTGTCCCATATAATAATGCAGCGGCTTAATACCAAAGCGATCACGCCCCGCAAAGAACATCTCTCTTTTTCTATCATAAAGAACAAAAGCAAACTCACCTCTTAGATGCTTCAAACACGCTGTGCCATGTTCTTCATATAGATGAATAAGAATTTCACTATCAGACTGACTTTGAAACTTATGGCCTTTACGCTCAAGTTCAGTACGTATGCGTGCATCGTCATAGAGCTCACCATTGACCACAGCCACAATACTTTGATCTTCATTAAAGAGAGGCTGTGCCCCCGCATGTAAATCTACGATGCTGAGTCGTGCATGGCCAAGCGCCACTGTGGCATCTTCAGAAAGCCACGTACCCATACCATCAGGGCCGCGATGAGAAATCACATCTAAAGACGCTTCTACGCGCCTTTGATTGACCCCAGAAGGGCTATAATAACTAACGATCCCACACATCAGAGCCATACGCACTTAGGAATTGCTTTTTATCCTCTTCGCTTGAGAAGACCTCTTCAAAGTTTTCTAGCGGGTGTACTGGTCCCCAAAGCTTCTCAACAGATTTGAGTTTTCCATCAGCTGCCATCTGAATGCACTCTTCAAAGGAGCCATAGTTTGTGCCAATGAGTTTCAGCTCTTTGCGAACAATATCATTAAACACAACACCCACTGGTGGGTACTTACGGCTTTTAATCACAATAATGCCTTGCGGCTTTACGGCTCTAATGAGCTTTTCCATGGTTCTATCATCAGCCAAAGTTTCTACTGCAAAATCGAGGCTATTATCTTCCAGCTCTTCTTCTGAATCCTTCATGCCCACATCTGTAAAGCCACAGGCTTCAAGAATGTGCAGCGTTAATTCAGAAATACGGTTACTGCCAAACACAATGCCTTTATCTGATGGCTGAATCCCTGCTTTTGTAACCGCATAAGATGCCGCAATAGGCTCCATATAAGCACCCATCATAAAGCTTACATGATCTGGAAGTTTAAAAATGGATCTGCCGGGCACACACACATACTCTGCAAAAGCCCCTTGGTGATCAATCCCCAGCATTGTGCTGTGTGGGCAGCACTCAGGTGTGCCGCGCGCACATGTTGGGCATTCTCCACAAGCAATAATCGGCATGCATGTTACGCGATCCCCCACTTTCACATGGCTTACATCAGTCCCAACGTCCGTCACGGTTCCAGAAAACTCATGCCCAAGCACCAGCGGATCAATCACGCGATCAATTTGCCCTCTGGCTGCATAGACATCTGTACGGCACAGCCCTGTGAGTGCAATTTGCACAACAACATCATTTGGCGAAGACACTTTTGGCATATCAACCTGATTGACTGAAACTTTTGAACCGACTTTTTGAACAGCTTTCACTGAAGGATCCTTTTTATAAATCGTTAACTGAGTAAAATTCTAAGAATTTTTTTAATTATTTCAACCTATGTTTTTAAAAAAACGGCCAGTCTGCCTATATAAAACACACTTACAC
>JAYZXF010000008.1 GCA_036141575.1 Pseudomonadota bacterium
GTAATACCGTTTTCAGTACCTGCTACTTTGAAGTCCATGTCACCAAGGTGGTCTTCATCACCAAGGATATCAGAAAGAACAACGTAATCGTCGCCTTCTTTAACAAGACCCATAGCAATACCAGCTACTGGACGCGCCATAGGAACACCTGAGGCCATAAGAGCCATAGATGTACCACATACTGTCGCCATAGAAGATGAACCGTTAGATTCAGTGATCTCACTTACCACACGCATTGTGTAGTTGAAGTCCTCTTTGCTAGGAAGCATTGGCTCAATCGCACGACGTGCAAGTTTACCGTGACCCGTTTCGCGGCGGCTAGTACCACCCATACGGCCGACTTCACCAACACTGAATGGAGGGAAGTTGTAGTGAAGCATGAAGCGGTCGAAGTATTCGCCGTCCATTGCGTCAATCATTTGCTCATCTTTACCTGTACCAAGTGTAGAAACAACAATGGCCTGTGTTTCACCACGTGTGAATAGGGCACTACCGTGTGCGCGAGGAAGAATATCTACTTCACAAACGATAGGGCGGATATCAGTTGTACCACGGCCATCGATACGTACTTTCTTCTCAAGAACGTCACCGCGTAGAACGTCAGCTTCAAGGTCTTTCACCATACCGGCGATACGTACAGCAGTACCTTCGTCAGTGTCTTCAGTGATGTGCTTCTCTTTAACGGCTGTTTTAATTTCGTCTAGTTTTGCACGGCGGTCTTGCTTTTCTTTCATGCCGTAAGCTTCGATGATGCTTCCGCCAAACTCACCTTTAATGTCATCAGCGATTGATGATAGGTCAGTTTGCTCAGGCATTTCGTAAGGTGCTTTTGCAGCAACTTCAGCAAGTTCAATAATTGCATCAACAACATCTTTACATGCGTTGTGACCTGCAACAACAGCACCAAGCATAACGTCTTCGCTAAGCTCTTTAGCTTCAGACTCAACCATGAGTACACCTTCTTGTGTACCAGCAACTGAAAGTTCCATAGCAGATTCAGCTTGTTGCTCAGGTGTTGGGTTAATGATGTATTCGCCATCAACGTAACCAACGCGTACGCCACCGATTGGGCCCATGAATGGAGCGCCAGAAAGTGTAAGGGCAGCAGAGGCAGCGATCATCGCTGGAGATTCTGTACCGTTTACGCCGTCAGATGAAAGAACGGTGACAACAACTTGTGTTTCGTTCTTGAACTCTTTCGGGAATAGAGGACGAATTGGGCGGTCAATCAGACGAGAAGTTAGTGTTTCAACTTCTGTTGGACGGCCTTCACGACGGAAGAAACCACCAGGGATACGGCCTGCCGCATAGAATTTTTCTTGATAGTTAACTGTAAGTGGGAAGAAATCCACACCAGCTTTAGGAGCTTTAGCAAAACATGCTGTCGCCATAACAACGGTATCACCGTATGTTACTGTCACAGCACCGTCTGCTTGACGGGCAATTTTACCCGTTTCGATGGTCATAGTACGACCGCCGAGATCAAACTCTTTTTTGTAAACTGTAAACATGAACTGTTTATCCTTGTTTTGTGCGCTCAGACCCCTTTCGTCTGCGTCATCCTTTGATATTCAGGTGCCTCATCGTCCAAGCACCGAGCGCGGGGTTATATTTCTGTCTTTTATATTCCATTTGGTTATACCCTGTTTTAGGGGTGTGTACAATAAAAAACAAGCCCCTGGAAGGGCTTGCTTTAACATTTTTTCGATTAGCCATTGATGGGTGTTTTGCTCAGCCAGCGCGGGACCTGTACACCAAAGGAATAGAGGGCAGTGACGAGCCAAACAGTTCCTGTGGTCATCCAGCCCATTTGCAGAACTGTTTGCAAGCCTTCACTGAAAGCTAGAAACGTGCAGATGCCAAGCACCATGGTGATAAGTGCTTGCAGCGCCAGGAGGTAGTTCCATGGATTGAAATCTGTGCCACCACCAATCTTGGTGAGTTCACCGAGGGTATTTCTATCCTTCAGGCCTTGCGCAATATTGCAGACAAAGGCAAGAAAAATCAGTACGACCCATGCTGTGAACTGCAAAGCTTCAACGGCTTTGACAGGGAAACAGACCGCGGTGATCAGAAAAATGCTGGCCGCAATAGCTGTGGCGCTCACAGCAATTTTCTGGTTCAAGGTGAGAGAGTTCAGCTGAGACAGCATGATAGTGCTCCGGTATATGGGAAAGTTTCAGATTGTTTGTACATTAAGGTATGGGGGTGAATATATTAAAAAACAAGCCCCGTGAGGGCTTGTTTTTAAGGTTTTATCTATGGTTTAACCTGCGCCTGGTCCTGTATCTTCTGCGCGTGTTTCCACATCAATTGGGTTTTTCTCAAGCTCTTTGAAGATGTCACGTACTTCATTTAGACCTTCTGTTTTGTGGTCAAATGGAAGCGGGTTAGGGATTTTACCTTTACGAACAAGGTTCAATGCATTTCCTGCTTGTTTAATGACGTTATGACGCAGTGTTTTTAGAAGCATAATTGGCTCATTAAGAACGCCCCATGTTGCAATGTCTTTTTTGAAGGCCATTGCGTGACGTGCACCTGGGTTATTGGTTACACCAGAGCCCATAGCACGTGTTCTAAGTTTTACAATGGCTTCCATTGGGGCAACGCCTTTCGGGCAGGCATCAACACACATACCGCAGCGCGTGCAATCCCAAATACCATTCTTTTCAGAAAGCTCTTTCAGGCGATCTGTTTTTTGCCCTTCACGAGGATCAGAAACAAAACGGAAAGCTTTTGCAAGAGCAGCAGGGCCGAGGAAGTCTGGGTTCTCAACCATCGCAGTACAGTCACTGTAGCAAGCACCACACATGATACAGTTACTCACCATGTTCACTTGCTCAAATGATGTTTTATCAACGTCTGCATTTGTTTCAGAACCTTCTTGAACGAAAGGTGTGATGTTGTTTACTTTTTTGTAAAATGGCTGAATATCAACAACGAGATCTTTAAGAACAGGTTGGTTTTTCTGTGCTTCAATTTCAATGACAGCACCGCTTGCTGGAACGTTCATGTTGCCATCAACGCCGTTTACCATGTCTTTTACTTTTGTCTTACAAGCGAGGCGAGAACGGTTGTTGACGAACATACCACAGCTTCCGCAAATAGATGCGCGACAAGAACGACGGAATGTGAGAGAGCCATCTTGCTCCCCTTTAATTTTTTCAAGGCCTTGTAGGATTGTTGTTGAGTCATCGTACTCAACTTTAAACTCTTCATGGCGTGCTTCAAATACGCCATCAACCTGCTCACCACGCTTAATGCGGAATGTTACAGATTTTGCTTTAGAAGCTTTAGGAGCAGCCTTTTTCGTGGCAGCTGCCTTCTTAGCTGGGGCTTTTTTCGGTGCAGCTTTTTTAGTTGAAGTTGTTTTCTTAGTCGTAGTTTTAGCTGCTGTCTTTTTAGGAGCTGCTTTAGTTGCTGTTTTCTTAGCAGGAGTCGCTTTTTTGGCAGGTGCCTTTTTAGCAGCAGGTTTTGCTGCAGGCTTTTTGGCTGCTGTCGTCTTCTTCGCGGCAGTTGTTTTAGCTGAAGTTGTTTTCTTTGCTACCGTTTTTTTAGCAGTTGTTGTCTTCTTTGCTGCTGTTTTGGTCGCTGTTTTTTTTGTTTCAGTCGCCATATTTCTACCAGTTTCACTACGTTATTATTATCAAGCTGGATATATCCTAATCTAAAAAAGGGGGCGTGACTAGCATGGTGATTTCTTTTGCGGGGTGCCTATGGCACAGTTGCACCATTTTTTATTTGAAATGAAACCAAAGTGGTTCTATATTAAGTTTATATCAAGCCTCAAACAAAAAACTCACCGTGTTGGTGAGTTTTTTGTCATTTAAATCCAGTGATTTAAATTAGAAATCGTAAACAACGTTTAGGGTTGTTACGGTATCTAGCTTTTTCGTGCCAGCAGGAACTTTGTTTGTGTGTTCTGCATGTAGGCTTGCACGTAGAGAAAGCTTTTCTGTCATTTTGTTTGTGAGGGATGTGAGTGATTCTGTCACCACAAGCTCGTCACCAATTGTGCTTGAAAGGTCTTCACTTAAAGTCAGTGCATCATTGATCTTCCATTTAAATGCAAGAGATGGCTTTGCAACAAGTTCATCTTCGCGATCTGCACCATTTTGGTTTGGCTGAGAATGGCGTCCACCGACCGCCATTTTACCCTCAAGTGTCATGTCTTCTTCTTTAATGAAGTAACGACCGTAACCGACAACTTCGTCAAGGCGCCAGTCATAGCTTGAGAACGGATCGATCACGTAGCTTGCTTGACCAAATACATAGTCAATCTCGCTTAGCTTGCGGCCAATTTCACCTTTAAAGCGGTATTCTTCTTCAGTACGCACATCGTCTTCGTGTGTTGTGCGTGCTTCTACACTCCCTTTTTGGAACCATTTTTCACCTTCGCGGTTACCAGAGATTTTTGCATTCAGGTTACGCTTTTCTGTGTTACCAGATGAAAGTGAAAAACCACCCTCAACACTTCCAGACCAGCCGTCCATAAGTGAGTTCGGGTAAACTTTTTCTGGGCCTGCAGCAGGTTCGATATCTGCAACAACTTCTGTTTCCACAGCTACTGGCTTTGCCAGTGTTGTGATGAATGCTTCAACATCAGAAATGTTTGTTTCAGTTGTAATGCTGTTTTTAACTGTTTCAAAAACGTAGCTGTCGCCTGTGTTGTAAGCAGCTGTTAGGCTGTTTTTGAATGTATCAGAAAGTTCTGCTTGCGCCACAGGAGCAATAAGAAGGCTTCCAAGAATGAGTGTTTTTTTCATGGGGTTTCCTAAGTTATTTCTTAACGCTCTTCACACATAATAAAGGTATGAGAGTCTTTCACTTTGTTTGAGTGCCAGCGTTTTAAAAAACAAAGCTAGCTTTTAATATCCCGCCGCATAGGCATCACCGCGACGTGAATCGGCGTAACCATATACGCCAAGAGAGCTTTTTGCAAGTGTCATCGCTGCACCGAAAGGTGGTTTAAGAGCAATGGTATAGCCAAGCTTTCTTAGAAGGTTTTGTGTGTCTGGGCTAATGCCTTGTTCAATACGCAGTTCATCAGGCATCCATTGGTGGTGGATACGTGGTGCTGCTGTAGCATCTGCGATGTTCATGCCATGCTCAAGTACATTCACGAGAACATGAAGAACCGTTGTAATGATACGTGCACCGCCCGGGCTACCTGTTGCCAAAACGGCTTCACCATTTTTGAAAACAATGACAGGTGTCATTGATGAGAGAGGGCGTTTGCCGGCTTCAATTTTGTTGGCTTCACCACCAATAAGGCCATAAGCATTCGGCACGCCAGCGCGAGCGCTGAAATCATCCATTTCATTGTTCATAAGGATACCAGTACCTGTAATTACGTGGGCATTTCCGTATGAAAGGTTCAGGGTGTAGGTGTTTGATACAATAGAGCCATCTTCATCCATAATGGTGAAGTGTGTGGTTTGTGGACTTTCTTCTGGAACACTAAACAGATCACCAGGAGAGATATTACGTGACGGTGTTGCGCTGTTTGGTGAGATAGATTCTGCAATACGGCGGCCGTAAATTTTAGCTGTGATTTTATCAATTGGCATGCTTACAAAATCAGGGTCTCCAAGGTATTTACTTCTATCTGCGTAAGCGCGCTTCATGGCTTCAGCCATAATGTGGATAGTTGCGGCACTATTATGCCCTTTGGTTTTGAGGTCAAAGTTTTCAAGGGTGTTGAGCATTTGAATAATATGTACACCGCCACTACTTGGAGGAGGCATAGCAGCAATTTGGTAACCGCGGTAACGACCCACAAGAGGGTCTCTGTAAACTGGTTTGTAGTTCTGCAGGTCTTCTCTGGTAATGATGCCGCCATGGGTATGCATATCATTTACAATAGATTCTGCAATAGGGCCTGTATAGAAAGCGTCTTTACCGTAAATTGAAATAAGTTTTAGACTGTTGGCCAAATCGAGCTGAACAAGCGTTTCACCTGGTGCATATGGGCGCCCACCTGTCTTAAAGAATGTACGAGCTGTCTCTGGATTTTTTTGCAGGCGCTTACGGTGATCCCAAAGAGAGAGGGCGAGAGATTCAGAAACAGGGAAGCCTTCTTCTGCAAGTTTAATGGCAGGTGCCATGACCTCTTCACGGGTCAGGCGGCCGTATTTTTCTTGTAAGTTAAGTAGACCTGAAACCGTTCCTGGAACTCCTGTGCCAAGGAGGCTATGAAGAGATTTTTTGGAGTCAACTGTACCGTCTCTGCGTTGGTACATATTTTCAGTTGAGCGAGACGGCGCCACTTCACGGTAGTCGAGGGCTTTAATGTCTTTTGCCTGTGCGTCATAATAAAGGGCAAAACCTCCACCGCCAAGATTACCTGCACGTGGTAGTGTTACGGCAAGGGCAAACCCAACTGCGGCAGCAGCATCTGCGGCATTACCGCCTTGCTTTAAAATCTGCACCCCAACTTCAGAAGCGTTTTTCTCAGCAGTCACCACCATGGCCTTGTGGCCAAAGGTTGGTTTTTGAATCGACATGTCGTCATTAAAAGAAACACCTTGCGCAAGGCTAGATTCAATAAGCATAACGACAGCTAGAAGTGTAAAAAATAAATGTCTCATGAGGTCATCATACCCTGAAAAGCGAGAAGAAAAAAGGCCACCTTTCGGCAGCCTTTTTAAATCGTTTATTCTTCAATACGTGTCCAACTACGAACCGTGAAGAAGAGGGCAAGCATAATGCCTGAGAACGCTAGCCAGAATGTCCAGCTAAACTCCACAGGGGCAATCAGCTGAATCTCTTGAGATGTGTCATTCCCCAGATAAGGGAACGTTTCAAGAGGGCTGCTTTGCATAGCTTCAGCAACATTTTTAGCACGATCTTCATCATGCCACCATGTCATGTAGCTTGAACCACCAACCACATACGGACGCTCACCAGTTTCTGTTAGGGGATAACCAAACTTATTCCAGAAAGCGATGCGGTCAACCGTAATTCCCCACTGCGGGATGGCGTAGGAGCCACTTTGCAGGAGACGGTCGAGCATGCGGACATTTGCCGTTAGCTCTTCGCGAGTTTGTGAGGCCACAACACGGTCCAGCATTTCATCAATAGCAGGGTTTTGAACCGCCATGAAGTTGCCGCTGTTTTCAGTATTTGCTGCACGGGTAGACCAAGAGTTATACTGCTCAGGGCCAGGGTTGCTTGAGGCACGGTAGCTCATGACGATCATGTCAAATTCGCCACCATACACACGACGGCCATATTGCGCAGAGTCAATTTGAGTGACGTGAAGTTCAATACCGACAGCTTCCATAAGGTTTTGAACATGAAGTCCAATACGGACAAATGCAGGACTTACAATCAGCAGTTCAATGCTAAGTTGCTCGCCGTTTGCATCACGCAGAGCGCCGTCCGAGTATGTGTAGCCAGCTTCTTCAAGCAGGGCAAAAACCACCTCTTGGCGTTCAGCTTCACTCATTGTATCGATGTTGACCGGGTTGCAAAGTTCCCCGTAAGCCGCATCGTTCACAGCGTCAGATCCGTGTGCTTCACGCAGTTCATCCAGCAGCAGCTTTTCAGCATCTGAAGGTGCGCCTTCGGCCATCATTGGCGAGTTGCCAAAGTAAGAGCACTTACGCTCGTACTGGCCGTAGAAGAAGCTGCGGTTCATCTGGTCAAAGTTCATCATGTACTGCATGGCCTGACGAAGCTTCAAATTTTGGAAGCGTTCTTGGCGCAGGTTAAAGATGAACCCTTGCATGCCTTCAACCTGATAGGTCTCAATGCGTTCCTTGAGGATTTGCAAGTTGTCAAAGCGTTCGCCTTCGTACTTTTCAGCCCAGTTCTGTGCTTTGTTCTCAAGGCGAACATCGTACACACCATTCATAAACATGGCTTGCAGGATGTCAGCATCTGAGAAGTAGTCAAAGCGCAGAGCATCAAAGTTGAACATGCCGCGGTTGACGGGCAGGTTTTGACCCCAGTAGTCACGGACACGCTCATAGGTCACATAGTTCCCCATGGCGAAATCATAAACAACATCACCCGTATTGGCGTTGGTGCCTTTCACGCGAACGCGATAGGGGCCGCTACCAATGGGAGGGGTAGAAACAGGTCGAGACAGATCACGTCCGTCACAGGCCTCTTCATAATCCTCTGCGTTGGGGTCACCTTTAGCAACGCACGCTTCCCAATAGTGAGAAGGCAGAATGCCTTGGGTACCAACGCTGATTGGCATTTCACGAGCCGAGCCTTCTTTGAAGGTGAACTTGACGGTGCGTTCATCAATCTCTTCGATCGAATCAATGGCGCCGTAGTAGCTCGCATATCCCGGAGGGGCATGGCTTGAAAGCAGGTAGTTGAACGTAAACACAACGTCATGTGCGGTTACGGGTTCGCCATCATGCCAGCGGGCTTCTTCGCGAATCTCATAGATCACGAAAGAGCGGTCTTCTGCAATCTTCATACGTGACGCCAGAAGGCCGTAACCTGTCATGGATTCGTCGCTTGAGGTGCGCAGGAGGCTGTCATAAAGCAGGCCAATACCAGCAGCTGCACTGTCACGGGTGTTTGAAAACGAGTTAAACGTTTCAAATGTACCTTGCACACCTTGGCGCAAAATACCACCGCGTGGTGCGTTGGGGTTTACGTAATCAAAGTGGGTGAAACCCTCTTCGTATTTGATATCGCCATACAGAGAGAGGGCGTGTTGCCATGGCAAAGTCTCATCAGCAGCTGCACTGAGTGCAGTGACTGAGAGGGCCAAGGCCGTAAGAGTCGTTTTGAGCATAGGAATAGCTCCTAGAGAAAAACGGTGAAACAGAGTTCTATAATTCATCAATTCTACCATGGTTGTATACCGTATGTAAACATTTCTTTCATAAACAAAAAATCCTCCCCCCGTATGCGGGGAGAGGATCATTTTTTAGTTCGATTCAAAGTCGATGCGCGGGTCAAGCACAGCGTACATCATGTCACTCACAAGGGAGAGAACCAACCCGATAAGGGTAAAGATGTATAGCGTTGCAAACATGACCGGATAGTCACGGTTCAGCGCGGCTTCGTAGCCAAGCTTGCCCAGACCATCAATGGAGAACACAACCTCGATCAGGAGTGAACCTGTGAAGAGTGCGCCCACGAATGCGGCCGGCAGACCGGCAATGATCACGATCATTGCGTTGCGGAACACGTGTCCATAAAGAACGCCACGTTCGCTCAGGCCTTTTGCACGCGCTGTGATGCTGTACTGCTTGGTCATTTCCTCAAGGAAATAGTTACGGGTCAGCTGAGTAACACTTGTGAAAGCGCCAATCATCATCGCCAGTACCGGCAGTGCAATATGCATAATGGCGTCTTGCCACCATGCAAGGCTTGTAATGCGGCCCCAAATACCAAAACCGTCCCAGCCGTTGCTTTCAATGCCACGAACAGGGAAGATCTCAAACGGGCTACCTGCTGCAAGAGTTTGAAGCAAAACAACCGCGAAGAGGAAGCTTGGAACAGCGTACATCACAATCAGCACAACGCCTGACCATGTATCAAAGCGGCTGCCAGCTCTCACTGCTTTTGCAATGCCGAGGGGCACTGAAATCGCATAGGTAAGAAGCAGCATGCTCATACCGAGCAGGATACTGATCGGCAGTCTTTCAACCACCAAGTCAACAACCGAGCGCTTTTTGAAGTAGCTCTCACCAAAGTTGAAGGTGAGGTAGTCACGCACCATGGTGAAGAAGCGTTCATGGGCAGGCTTATCAAAGCCAAACTGCTTTTCAAGCTGCTTTCTGAACTCTTCATCAATCCCTTGGCTGCCTTGGTAGCCGCCAGAGTTTGAACCATTTTGATTTGCGCCGCCTGTGCCCGCTCCTGCATCACCACCGGCGCCTGTAAAGCGGTCGGTCGCGCCTTCACCAAAGCCGCGCTGTTCAGCAATGATTTGCTCAACAGGGCCACCTGGCGCAAACTGCACCACGGTAAAGGTAATGGCAAGAATCACCAGAAGGGTGACAGGGATAAGCAGCAATCTGCGGATAATATATGCCAGCATGATTTATGCTCCTTTCCCAAGCGTTTTGCGCGGGTCAAATGCATCACGTACAGCTTCACCCATAAACATGAGCAGGCTGAGCAGAAGCATCAGTGCGACAAAGCTTGTCAGCCAGAGCCAAATGGCGTCTGGATTGTTTTTACCCTGTAGCATCAATTCACCCAGAGACGGCGAGCCCGGAGGCAAACCAAATCCAAGAAAATCAAGGCTAGTCAGAGCGGTGACAGAACCTGCAATACTGAAAGGCAAGAAGGTGATGGTTGCCACAAGAGCATTTGGCAGAACGTGGCGGAACATAATCCGCTTTTCGCTCATACCCATCACACGCGCCGCTTGGACATAGTCCATTTTGCGGGTGCGCAGAACTTCTGCACGTACAGCGCCAACAGCACCTGTCCAGCTAAACGCCAGCAGGATCAGTAGCAATGTTGCAAGTGTTGCGAAGTTAAAGCCTTGCAGACCAATACTCGCAGAGACAATGATCAGCACATAGAGGCTCGGCATGCTGGACCAAATCTCAATCAGGCGTTGCCCAATAAGATCAATCCACCCACCATAGAAGCCTTGAATTGCACCAATCACTACACCGATGCTCATAGAGGCGACCGCAAGAGCGAGACCAAAGAGCACACTGACACGGAAGGCATAAATCACCACAGCGGCGACGTCATACCCTTTATCCGTTGTGCCGAGCAAATGTTCGCTCGACGGTGCAGCGGGATTGTTACCGCTTAGGTCTTGAGTGCTGAAGTGCCAACGAATCGGCGGCCAGATGACCGTCGCGTTCTCGTCTGAACCAACCACACGATCAAAGATTTCTTTGTTGGTATAGTCAACAGTGACGCTAGAGCGCGGCCCGTCATCAACACCAAAATCACCGACAGTGTAGTCATTATAGACAGGAACAAACACACCCTCTTCATGAAGAATCAGGATGGGTTTGTCATTGGCAATCACTTCCGCGAAAAGCGAAAGGAACAGCGCAAGGAAGAACACCCAAGCGGAGAAGTATCCCCGCTTGTGTGCCTTAAAGGCTGCCCATCTGCGCTTAGCAATGGGCGAGAAGTTTAACAGTGCCATGGGATGTACTCCTTAAGCTGGCAATGTGACATTACCAAAAGCAGCTCCGAGAAGCGCCTTTGTGTAGTCATGTTGTGGAGAGGCAAACACATCCTCAACAGTGCCCTGTTCAACAACCTGTCCATCTTTCATCACGATCACCTTATGACAAAGCGCCTTGACCAGTTTAAGGTCATGGGTAATGAAAAGATAGCCAAGGCCTTCACGTTCTTGAATCTCCCGAAGGAGCTCAATCACTTGGCCTTGAATGGTCATATCAAGAGCTGAGGTTGGTTCGTCGAGTACCACAACATCCGGTTCAAGGACCATGGTACGAGCGATGGCAATGCGTTGTTTTTGTCCGCCTGAAAACTCATGCGGATAGCGGTCAGCCACTTGCGCTGGCATGCCCACACGTTTAAGAACTGCTTTCACCTGTGCTTCCATGTCGGCTTTGTTTGCTTTGCCATGAACTGCGAGGCCTTCCATAATAATGTCGAGGACACTCATCCGCGGGCTTAGTGCCGCATCAGGGTCTTGGAACACTTTTTGGAATTTGGTTCTAAACGGACGCATTTGTTTGCCGAACAGTGGGGTAATGTCAGTACCTTGCAGCACAACCTTACCGTCCAGTTCAGCATCCTTACCATCCTTGAAGAGGCGCAGAAGCGCGTTTCCAAGTGTGGATTTCCCAGATCCAGATTCACCAACAACGGCAATAGTTTCGCCACGGTGCAGGGTAAGACTGATGCCATTTACTGCCTCAATCGCACCAACTTTGCGACGCAACACACCTTTGCGAATCGGGAAGTGCACCTTGATATCCGTTGCCTCCAAAAGCACTTCCGCATCATCTGCGATAGGCTTTGCCGTTCCTTTCGGAACAGCGTTGAGAAGCTTTTTGGTGTACGGGTGCTGGGGAGAGGCGAAGACAGTAGCTGTATCACCTTGTTCCACAATCTCACCACCAGTGGGCATACCAGAATCAGCAAATTGTGCCTGCATAACGTAGACACGGTCACTGATGCTTTTAACCACACCGAGGTCATGGGTAATGAACAGGATCGCCATACCAGTTTCCTCTTGTAGCTCTTTCATGAGCTTCAAGATTTCAGCCTGTACTGTTACGTCCAAAGCCGTGGTCGGCTCGTCTGCAATCAGAAGGTCAGGCTTATTGGCCATGGCCATAGCAATCATCACACGTTGAAGTTGGCCACCAGAAAGTTCGCCCGGGTACATGGAGTACCGGCTTTCAGGATCAGGCAACTGAACTTTGTCAAACAGACGAATGACTTCCGCACGGTTTTGCGAGCGGCTCAGTTCAGGCTGGTGGATGTTCAGGATCTCTGAAACTTGTTTACCGACTGTTTGCACAGGGTTAAACGAGCCTAGAGGCTGTTGAAAGATGATAGACATGTGGTTGCCGCGAATCGAGCGAAGCTGCTGCTTGCTGATGCGAGAAACTTTGCCATTTTCATCGGTTGAGACCATTTTTTCCCCGTTAAGGGTAATCTCTCCACCGACAATGCGTGTGACACCTGGCAGCAGGTTCAGTGCAGCAGTGGCGCTGACTGATTTACCAGAACCAGATTCACCCACAAGGGCAACGGTTTCACCTTTGTTCACTTCCAGCGATACACCATTGACAGCAATAAGCGTCTTTGATGCATCTGCAGGGTGAGCAAAGCCAACCTGAAGGTCTTTGATTTCAAAAACAGGATGGTTAGACATCTTGTTCTCCTATTGTGTTTTTTGCGTGGGGCAGTATAGCATTTCTGACCACGCTTGAATGCGCAAAAGCGCAAAACATGAAGAAAGATAGATTGATATAACTGTATACTTTATCGTATACACCAGTGTGAGTAAAGGAAGTTTTTGTATTTTCTCGATTTCTTTTCTACACTAATAGCAAGTAAGTGAAACGCACACTTGCTATGCAGAAGCATGTATTGCGACTGCCGCGCGCGAAAGCTAAGAAAAGCCACGCCTTTATGAAAGGCTGAGCGCAGCGTTAAAGTATATAGTTTGCTTAAAAACAGGAGAATAAGAATGAGCGGATGGACCCTTTACGATAAAGTCTTTGCTGAGCACGTAGTCGATACCCTTCCAGATGGAACGCCGCTTATTTATATTGATCGCCACTTGGTGCATGAAGTGACCAGCCCACAAGCCTTTGAGGGGTTAAGAATAGCTGGTAGGCAGGTGAGAAATCCAAAAGCAACGCTCGCTGTGGTGGACCATAATGTGCCAACAACACCTGATCGCCATCAAGGTATTAAAGATGAAACCTCTCGTATTCAAGTTGAAACTCTCGAAGAAAATGTAGAAGAGTTTGGTGTTGAATATTACGGCATGGATGATTTACGCCAAGGGATTGTGCATGTGGTCGGTCCTGAACAAGGGTTTACACTTCCAGCCACAACAATTGTCTGTGGAGATAGCCATACCTCAACCCATGGTGCTTTTGGTGCACTTGCTTTTGGTATTGGAACCAGTGAGGTTGAGCATGTTTTAGCAACACAGACACTCCCTCAAAAGAAGCTGAAAAACATGCGCATTACGTTTACAGGTGCTCCGCCTAAAGGCGTTTATGCCAAAGATATGGCGCTAGCAATGATTCGTGAAATTGGGACTGCGGGTGGAACGGGTTATGTGATGGAATTTGCCGGTGAGGCGGTTGAGGCGCTTTCAATGGAAGGCCGTATGACGCTATGTAACATGAGTATTGAGGCTGGTGCCAAAGCAGGCCTTATTGCGCCAGATGAAACGACTTATAATTATATTAAAAATACGCCTAAAGCTCCTAAGGGTGAGCAGTTTGAAGATGCTGTACAGGTTTGGAAAGGCTTTAAAACAGATGTGGATGCCACTTTTGATAAAGAGGTACAAATTGATGTTTCAAAACTCAAACCCCTCACAACATGGGGTACAAGCCCAGAAAAAGTGATTGATATTGATGGGACTGTACCTGCACCGCAGGATGCTTCAGAAGAGCGTGCGCTTGAATATATGGGGCTCACTGTTGGGCAAAAGATTACAGATGCTAAGATTGAAAAAGTCTTTATTGGGAGCTGTACCAATGCCCGTATTGAAGATCTGCGCGAAGCGGCAAAGGTTGCAGCAAGTGGCCATGTGGCAGAAGGCGTTCAAGCGCTTGTTGTTGCTGGTTCTGGTCTTGTAAAAAAACAGGCAGAAGATGAAGGGTTGGATAAAATTTTCATTAAGGCTGGTTTTGAGTGGCGTGAACCTGGATGCAGCATGTGCCTGGCAATGAATGCGGATAAGCTTGGTGAAGGGGAGCGTTGTGCCTCTACCAGTAACCGTAACTTTGAAGGTAGGCAAGGAAAGGGTGGGCGAACTCACTTGATGAGCCCTGCGATGGCTGCAGCCTCAGCCCTTGAAGGTTATATTGCGGATGCAAGTAAATATCTATAAATAAAAAGCCCCGCAACTTGCGGGGCTTTTTATTTATATGGATTAGTTTCTGCCAAGAATACTTGCGACAGTTTCACCAACAAGTGTAAGGAACTCTCCTAAGAATCCAATAATCATATTGAGGGCGCGTTCTACAAAGGTTGTAATCTCACCATCAATCTCAATGTGTTTTTCAGCTTCGTCTGCTGCAGACGCGATCTCTGGGAAGAGTGCGATAACCGTGCATAGAAAAGTGAGTATTAGTAGTTGTTTCATGGAATTATTACCTATCTTTATGTACACCATAGCTTGCCATCATTGCACGTGGATCTTGGTGCAAACGATGTAACCCTAGTTCCTTATGGTCTAGACCCATAGAAACACCGATCAATTGCTGAATGCTCATTTCTGGCAAGTTAATATTTACGCCCATCGCCTTCTCGCTACGAGACTGGTAAGCCCCAACAGCCATATCACAAAGCGTACATGGAGAAACCATGACATCAGCGCCTTTTTCTTTAGCCTCAAGGCTATGGCCACCTGACATGCGAAGGAATTCTTTTTCATTCAGGAGCATGTAGTGGAACCCGCAGCATTTATCCTTACCGTTATAGTCGAGCACTTCACCACCAATGGCTTCAATAAGTGTATCAAGGTATTGAGGTTTTTGGCCACCTTTACCATCAAATACATCACGTGGACGTAGAGAGTGGCAGCCGTAAAATGGCGCAACTTTCATGCCATTGAGAGGGTTTGAAATATGTTTCTTAAGCTTATCAGCACCAAGCTCTTCAACAAGAACCCAGATGAGGTGTTTTGGCTCAATCTTGTTTTCAAAGGGCTTAACGCCAGCTTTTTTAAGAACGTTATTAATTTTTTCGCGAATCTCTTCATCTTGAAGGCGCGCATATGCATAGCGGAATGTTTGCAGGCATGTGTTGCAAATGGTTACGATGTCCATACCCATTTCTTCTGCTTGAGAAAAGATACGTGCGTTAATGGCAAGGGCAGCAGCAGGGTCATGTTCTTGTAGGTTACCAGCACCACAGCATGTTGCTGCATGCATTTCGTGCAGTTCAATGCCGAGCTCTTCAGAAATTTTACGAGCAGACCAATCAGCTTCTTTTTGGATTTGCTTGGCTGCGCATCCTGGGTAGTAAGCGTATTTGAGCTTTTTAGCAGGCATGGGGTCTTTTCCTTATTTTTCTTGTTTTAGGGCTTTAATCGCGCTTCGTACTGCCTCTGTGACATCTTTCGCAAGAGAGTGTTCTCTTGGAAGGTCTTTTGTGTAGAGTTTTCTAAACTCTTGGTACGTGAGCTCTTCTAGGGCAAAGCTTCTTGCATGACGGTGTTTCATAAGTAAGTGCCATTTACGGTCACTGGCTTTTTTTGCGATTTGCTGTTGGGCATCTGTCGCGTGGTAAACACGTTCACCACTTTTAAACGTTGTGTTTTGATGCTCAATCAAAATAAGCGTTTTAAGTTCTTGCGAAATTTGAGGTTTATTAACGCTAAACTCATCAGTCAGAGGTTCCTCTTCCATGAGTTGCTTAATTGTCAAAATGTTTTCGCCACCAGTCATAGCATTTATTATGACGCAAAGAAGCGCCAAATCAAGAGTTCATATAACGTTCATAGAAAAAGCCACAGGAGTCTGTGGCTTTTCATAAAGGAGGAAGTGGCGTTTATACCACTTGGCAGTAGTCTCCAAAGTCAGGTTTAGGGCTTCTTGGGTGAAGCACACTAGCATCACCGTAACCAAGGTTGACGAGCATTGTTGCTTTGTAGTTTGGTTTATCTTTAAAGAAGGTTTCATTCACTTTATCTGCTGAAAAACCAGTCATAGGACCACAGTCTAGGCCAAGGCTGCGTGCAGCCATAATCATGTAGCCTGCTTGAAGCGTACCGTTAAACAGGGCTGTCTTTTCTGCAAATTTTGGTTTGCCTTCATACCAGCTCTTCGTATCTGCGTGCGGGTAAAGTTTAGACGCATCTTCAAAAAATTCTGTATCGTAAGCCACAATTGCAGTAACAGGAGCCGTCATTGTTTTTTCAATGTTACCTTCCATGAGTGATTCTTTCAGCATCTCTTTACCTTCAGGTGTTTTTACAAACACAAGGCGCAGAGGAAGGCAGTTTGCACTTGTTGGACCCATTTTCACCAGTTCAAAAAGTTCCTCAAGTAGGCTTTCTGGAACGTCTTTTTCTTGCCATTTGAAGTGTGTGCGCGCTTCTTTAAAAAGCTTGTTCAGCCAAGCGTCTTGGCTTGCATCTGTTGAAACGGGTTGTGCTGTCATGGTTTATCTCCTTTGTTCGAAATGTTGGAACAATTGTAACAAAAATAAAAAGAGCTGCAAGCAAAAAAGAAGATCGCCCCAAAGAGGGCGATCTTCAAAATCGATTTACGACAGCTCTAGCGCTTTGCCAGTACCGTGACGAGCCAAGCGGTTCCAAACCAGAACGCCAGCCAGAAGCCAGCCGTCATGGTCACGGCAAACCTGCACAGCTTTCAGGATGGTCTCTTTGTGTTTTGCAAAAAGAGGATCCTTCAAGCGCGGGTCAGAAGCGACGCTATTCAGCTGTTCATCTGAGATGCGAACCAGCTGTGTGCCAGGTTTCAGGTGCATGAACATCGGAATGGAAATCCGAGCAGCAGAAGCATTGGAGCGCTTCAGTTTGTCAACGCCGTGCCATGTTGCAGGCAGGTAGCCATCAGGCACAACTTGTCCAGTGATGAAGTCATACTGGCCGCCTGTGAACAGGCTGCAGACTTCACCAATGTTGGTGACAAAGAAGTGCTCGTCAGTGCCCGGGTTGAAAGCCGGCACATACATGTGGTTTTCTTCTTTCAGAGCGCTTTCGCGATCATGAGTCCGATCACATGCCCACAGGCCTTTTTCACGTGCCGGTGACAGGATGGTCAAGAAACCAAGGTCACGGTGGCCCGCTGCCGGTACCGCACCATCGTCATCTTCTTCCTTGTAAGCAGGGAAATAGTTGACGCGTTGGGTGGTGGGGCTGCTGTCACGCAGGCTGTTCGCAATATCTTTAAATTGCGGCGCATGCTGTGAGACCACAGGCTCAATACGGCTGACAATCTCAAGGCCAACACGCTGTTGTTCGGCAGCATATTGATTGAGAATGGACAAATCAAAGCTCGGGTCAGTCGGCAGTTGTACGCCGGGCATGAATGGACGGTTGACCATGAATTCTTTCAGGTCGACCTTTTTGCCGAGTGTGCTGCCAGACTGGCCAACCCAGCCGACCTCTGTGACAGGGTCAGCAGGGAACTGGGCCTTGAAGGCTTGGTCCATTTCAAAAAATTTACGTACCATTTCTTCGGTATCGTAAATCAGTTCGTAAGGAACGCCATGATCAGTGACGGCACCAAAACCAATGCGGTGAAAGGATTCGGTATAGTCTGCACCAAAGGTGCGAGAGCTTAGGGAGAGAAGTGGGAGGGTCATTGGAAGACTCCATTACAGAGAGGAGCGGATAAATCCGCAGTAAAAGAGAGGCAGATTTAAAAATTAAACACACTGTATACGCTCGGTATACAGTGTGTCAATAGATAGATATAAAATGAAAAAGAAAAGTTTAAGCGGCAATGGCTTCTGCAATTTGCAGAGCGTTGAGGGCGCTTCCTTTTCTAAGAGTATCACTACTGATCCAGAGTTGGATGTAGTCTTTACCTGTACGGATGCGGCTGATGTAGATTGGATCTGTTTCAGCTGAGCCGAATGGTGTAGAGACTTCACCTTTCTCAAGATCATCAATCACACGCAGGCTTGGATTGCCTTCAAGGATGTTACGCACATCCCCAGGCATCAGGTGTTTATCTGTTTTGATGACAACAGACTGAGAGCAGCCAACAAAGCTTGGAATTGTGATACCTGTGACAATCGGCTCTACGCCTGCAAAGGCAAGAACATCATGCTTAACAGCTTCTTCAATAGACGTTTGCACACCATCCGCAGTTTTACCGACCATTGGAATGCAGTTAAAAGCGATTTGTGCAGGGAAGAGTTCACCCATCATACCTTCAGCGCCAGCGCCTCCAACAAGGCCAATACTTTGTTGATAAAGTTCGTCCATAGCTTTTGTACCGCTTCGGCCTGTACCGTAAAGCACAGTTGTTTGAATATCTTTTGTGTGAACAGAGCTTTTGAGTGCGTTAAGAACAAGGGCTAACTGGATAGCAGCTGGTTCTGGTGAGTACACGGCACCGCTTGATGTCGCTACTTTTTGTAGGGCAGAAGCGTTGAGCTCAGGAATAATTGGTAGTGCACCTGTTTTGCGTGTAATACCGCTTAGGTCAATCACTTTACAGCCAGCTTTTACTGCATCTTCAATCGCTGTTACGGCAGCGTCTTCTGGTAGAGCGCAGAACACAAGTTCTACACCAGAGAAGTCAAACCCTTGTACGGCTTGTACTGGAACGTCATCATTTTTGAATGGAAGCTGTTCCCCTTCGCTGAGTGTGCTTGCTAGAAAGATTGGGTCACCAGCACACAGTGTGTGGTCTTCTAGAAGGCGGATAATTTCGCGGCCAACAAGGCCTGTTGCACCAAGGATAGCAGTTTTCATGCGCGCCATAGGGGATTCCTTTATTTAATAAATGAACTATAGAGGTTCGTTAGGGTTTAAAAACTTTGCGCCATCACCAGACAGAAGAGCTGGCAAACGAGGCATGTATGTTTCAATCACTTTTTCAGTTTGGGTAAATTCATCAGCAGGGGCTTTACGTAGCACATACCCGCTTACTTCATGTTTGTTGCCAGGGTGGCCGATACCAATACGCATTTTGTGGTAGTTCTTGCCACTTAAGTGCTGGTCAAGAGACTTAATGCCATTGTGGCCGGCGGCACCACCGCCTTGCTTGAGTTTGATCTGGTTAGGTTTCAGATCAAGTTCATCGTAAATGACATAAACGTTTTCAGGCTTAATTTTGAAAAATTTACAGGCAGCGCCGACACTTTCACCGCTCAGGTTCATGAATGTGTAAGGCTTAAGAAGGATGGTGTCTTCACCATCAATGCTGCCTTTCACAAACTCACCTTTAAACTTTTCTTTCCAAGCACCAAAGGCAAAATGGCGATGGATAAAATCCACCGCCATAAAGCCGACATTGTGTCTCGTATCTGAGTACTTTTCGCCAGGATTACCAAGTCCAACAATGAGTTTCATGTTAGATATGCTCTCCTGTCTGCGAAAGTTAAGCTTCAGAGCTTTCGTCAGCGCCTTCAGTTGCTTCTTCAGCACCTTCAGCTCCTTCTTCGCCTTCAACTTCTTCTTCAGCGTCTGCACCCTTAGTTGTACGAGTTGCAAGAACGTTAAGTACAGTGAATTCACGGTCTTCAGTTAGACGTACACCTTCAGGAAGGTCGTCACCAGATACTTTCGCGCTTTCACCAACTTTAAGGTCAGCAACAGAAACTTCGATGAAGTCAGGAATACTGTCCGCACGGCAAATAAGTTCGATATCGTTACGTAGGTAAGAAAGTACACCACCCATCTTGATACCTGGAGACTGCTCTTCGTTGATCGCTTTAATGCGTACAGCAACACGTACTTCACGTGCAGGATCGAAGTCAGAAAAGTCGATGTGGATCACTTGCTCGCTTACTGGGTGGCGTTGTACGTCACGTGGTAGAACTTGCATGTCTTTACCATCAAGCTTTAGGCTTTGTGGAGTTGTGAAGAACTTACCAGCTTTCATAGCCATCATAAGGTCGTAAGATTTAACTTCAATGTTGAGTGTGTCCATTGATGGGCCGTAAACAACAGCAGGAACCATGCCTGTGTTACGTGCAGCGCGTGCGCTACCTGTGCCCAATACTTTGCGAGAGTTCGCAGTAATTGTGTGTGTCATTAGGTTTTTTCCTTTCCTTGACGCAGTTACTCATCAATTCCTGAAGGCAGGTTTTGCCTCCCCAATTGCGCATTTCTACGCAAAAGTGCTTTCTATGTAGAGAGTTGTATGCGGTTTGTCAAGGTTATCTTCATTATTTGTCTGAGGTTTATGATCTTTTTACGTGACAAATATTTTCAGCTCTGTACCATCTATAAGGAAGAAGTGCTTTGTTTCTTGAAGCGATTTTTCCACCAGACCCAGACTGTAAATAGGAAAAGAAGGAAAACGCTGAGATGCGTATTGAAACAGAGGTAAAACTGGACTTTAAAGATGTGTTGATTCGTCCAAAGCGCTCAACACTTAACTCAAGAAGAGATGTGGAAATTGAGCGCGAGTTCAAAATGAAGCATTCAAACCGTACATGGAGTGGCGTACCGATTATCGCTGCGAACATGGATCATACCGGTACATTCGACATGGCAAAATCACTGGCACAATTTGGTGTGCTCACGGCAATTCATAAATTTTATAGCGTAGATGAGTGGAAAGCTTTTGCTGAGGAAAACCCAGATGTTCTTGAGCGTGTCTTTGTTTCAAGCGGTACATCTGATGCGGACTTTGAAAGAATGTCTGAAATTATGAAAGTAGCGGATTGCCCGAATATCTGTATTGATATTGCCAATGGCTACAGCCAGCACTTGGTAGATTTTGTGCGCCGTGTACGTGAAGCATACCCAGATAAGATCATTATGGCCGGTAATGTAGTCACAGGTGAAATGGTTGAAGAACTGATTATTTCAGGTGCGGATATTGTTAAAGTGGGTATTGGTCCAGGGAGTGTATGTACAACGCGTCGTCAAACGGGGTGTGGCTATCCTCAACTTAGCGCCATTATTGAATGTGCAGATGCAGCACATGGTCTAAAAGGCCTTGTGTGTGGTGATGGGGGTTGTACCGTGCCGGGTGATGTCGCTAAAGCGTTTGCTGCCGGTTCTGATTTTGTCATGCTTGGCGGTATGTTGGCTGGCCATGATGAATCAAGTGGTGAAATCTTTGAACATGAAGGCCGTAAGGTGAAGCGTTACTACGGTATGAGTAGTGAAGAAGCGATGAAGAAGCACATGGGTGGCGTCGCATCTTACCGTTCATCTGAAGGGAAAAGTGTGAACGTTCCTTATAGAGGTCCTGTATCAGGCACAATGCAAGATATCCTTGGCGGTGTGCGTAGTACATGTACGTATGTAGGGGCTGAACGTTTGAAAGAACTTACAAAACGTACGACTTTTGTGCGCGTAACGCAGCAAATTAACGATATTTTCACGCCTTACAATATCTAAACACTGCTGCAAATGCGCTTTTGCCTGCTGGATTCGGCTTATGTATGCTTTATACACTGCGCCTGCATGCATTGGTAAAATCACATTTTCGCAGGCGTTTAGAGGATTGTAATTTCAGAATAATATCAAAAAATACCCCGTGTCTCTTGACATGGGGTGTTTTTATCCTACATTGTTGTATGCAAACGAAAGGGTATAACCGTGCGCATTCTATTTACACTGAGTTTTCTAATGGCTTCTACAGCCGCTTTTGCTATGGATCCTATTGAAGGTCGCTCAATTGATTCTTTTGAGCCAGCAACATCTGACCCAATCATGGATATCATGAACCTAAATGAAATTTCTCCTGCGGCAGGCCTAGGGAACAGTATTATCCCTAGCCGTCCACGAGACAAAGACGATGCTCGTTCTCTATACTTTGACCTGAAATCAGTTTCTGGTGAGGGTGAGTTTTAATGAAGCATCTTTTGGTTCTTGCTTTTATAGCGCTTGTGTTCACAGTAACAGCTTGCGGTAAGCGTGCTGATGTTCAACCACCAGCAGATTACATTCAGCCTGAGCGCTCATACTAAGTTCGTGTGGTTCTAACTTCTCTATCTTTCATCTGTGCTTCGCTCATGTATTACTTAATACACATCGCTCATTCAGTTAAAATTTAGAAAAGTTATTCCTCACACTTTACGTTCTATGAAAAAGCCTCCCAGTTGGGAGGCTTTTTCAATGTCGTTTAGCGGGCGATGTGGTGACGCATGAAAATGCACACATCTTTTGCCGCGTCATAATCAGGGGTGGCTTCGCCGTTTACCCATTTGGTGACGCTTTCACTGGCAATGCCGCAGTTTTGGCTGATCAGCTGTGCGCCTTTCTCGATGTTGCCTGCAAACATTTTTACAGCAGCTTTGAAGTGCTCGGAAAATGTTTCGGGACGTTCTTCAACATAAAGGCAGTGTCCTTCAATGGTTGCATGAATAGCGCCTTGAGAGAGAGTTGTCATGATAATGTTCCTTTTGGGAGCTAGAGAAACGTAAAGAGAGAGTAGGTTTAGGGGCTATATAGAAGTAAGGAGTATGAATGTCAAGGGTTACGGTCTGAATTGAACCGTGTACGCATCAATATCTTCTAGGTTTGGATTAAAGAAGCGGCAGACCCAAGATGTACTTTCACCTGCACCAAGTGGGCTTTTTTCAACCTGAGCCACCCATTCATCGATGGCAACACCAGATGCATTAAAGAGTGTGACGCTAAGCTTTGGTACTGTAAGGGACATGTCTTTACGGTTGGTCACTTTACCTTGGAAAGTCAGGACAGTGAGCTCACCATCTTTAGAAACAGTACGCTCAACCGCACCAATCTGGAAGACGTCTGATTGAACCACTTTATTTTTTTCAGACACACTAAAGCCAAACGTTTTGTAGAAGGCAGTTGTTTGAGGAACCATCTTTGTAAGAGGGCCTTTGAGTGCGAATAGAATCGCAAACATAATTAGGATAGCTCCCAAAATGGCACCAGTTGATTTCAGGATTGCTTTTTTCTTCATGCGAACACGACGATCATGAGCCGATTCAATTGGTTCATCAACCAGAGGATTTGATGGTGGAAGAGGAGCTTGCGGGAATGGTGCACGCTCTGGCACAGCCGGTGCAGCCGTTTCTTCTGGTGCATCTGTATCTGGTTCAGGAAGGACATCTTCAGGCTCGCTTACCGCAAACCATTGGTGTTTACATTTGCCACAACGTACATCACGCCCTTCAGCAGGGAATGTGTCAGGGTTCACTTTAAAGCGAGAACTACAGTTGGGGCACGTAATAATCATGATCTTTATGATACATGATTTTTGGCTTAATGGGATGCCTTTGAGAAAATTTTTTGCGATTCCTTAAGATGGGTGTTGCACTTTACACAAACTGGAACAAAAACGGGTTTGTCTCTATAATTTGTTGAAACGCTCTTGCACTTTTAGGTATCATTAAATACACTGCGATGAATGGGGCATCCTTGTATTCTCAAATAATGAAAACACGGCAAAAGCAACCTCGAAATAAGTGATTTAGAAGCAGTCATGAATACATTGAAATGAATTCTTGCAGGCTAAAGATACTTGTGAGCGGTTTAAAAATAACGGGATATATAAATGATTCAGCTGGATAACGTGACGCTTGAATATGGTAAGAGTACACGCGTACTCAACAATGTGTCGTTTCAGCTTGAGTCTGGTTCATTCCATTTTCTAACAGGCCCCTCAGGTGCGGGTAAAACCAGTATTTTTAAACTGATGTACATGGACCTTTTGCCAACAGCTGGCAACATCACTCTGTTTGGCCGTAACACGAAGACGTTAGACCGTGATGAAGTGTCTATGATGCGCCGTAAGATGGGGCTTGTGTTTCAGGATGATAACCTTCTGCCACATTTAACGGTACGTGAAAACGTTGCTCTGCCACTGAGTCTTCATGGGCCTCTTAAGCCGGAGCAAACAAAGTGTGTTGATGAAATTCTTGATTGGGTGGGCTTGTCTCATCGCCTTGATGCATATCCAGGAACGCTTTCAGGTGGTGAAAAACAGCGTGCCTCTATTGCGCGTGCTGTTGTTGCGCGTCCAAAATTCCTGATTGCGGATGAGCCAACTGGTAACGTAGATGATGAAATGGCGCGTCGTATTATGTACCTATTTGCGGAGCTGAATAAGCATGGAACAACAGTGCTGATTGCAACGCACGATGCAGCGATTCTTAAAGCCTTCCCATATCCACGTTTGTACTTGCGTGGTGGCAACATTATTAAAAAAGTACCTGAACAAACTGTAAAAAGAACAGCCTAAGGCAAAGCAGATTTTATGATTTTTGGAACCTTTGACGCTTCTGCGAGAAAAGCACTTTCGCTCAATAAAGACCGCGTGTTTCGTGCGTTTACAATTCTTATTGTTATCCTTGGATGGGTGTGCGGTATTGGTACGGCTGGTTTGGTTACGCTTGAAAATGTATATGGGGCTTGGCAGCTTAAACAGCGTAGCCAACTGACGCTTTACCTTTCAACAGATGTGACAGGAAAAGAAATCGAAGAACACCTTACAGTGCTCAATACGTATGATGGCGTCGATTCATCAAAAGTTCTCACAGATGAAGAAACGCGTGCGCTTCTTGAGCCTTACTTTGATAATGCGCAAAGCTTCCCTGTACCTAAAGTGGTTGAATTTAACGTGACGCAAGAGCTAAACCGCTTGCAGTTTGATGGCAAGGTTCTTGAACTTTTCCCAACGGCTGAAATTGACGATGCACGCTCAGTGCTTGAGAGTGTGGCGCGTGCAGTTCGTGCGACTCAAGGGGTAACACTTGCGCTTTCATTGGTTGTGTTTGCTGTGGTTGCGTTTGTTGTGTCACTTGTGGTGCGTGCAGGTGTACGTGGCCAATCTAAGAGCCTTAAAATGATGCAATACATGGGGGCAAGTGATAGCTTTTTGACGCGTTTG
Organism: Pseudomonadota bacterium; assembly: GCA_036141575.1. Classification (NCBI taxonomy): domain Bacteria; kingdom Pseudomonadati; phylum Pseudomonadota; species Pseudomonadota bacterium. The sequence goes on from JAYZXF010000008.1 coordinate 25,146, forward strand.
ATTCTAAACCAAGTCTTTTTGCGCGCGTCTCTCGGGTGGCTATTTTCAACAGCGATTATTGTTCTTACATTGCTTATGACAATGATTGGTCTTCCTGAGCTTGTCACCTACATGCAGCCATCGGTTTGGATTGCAGCTGCGCTAGTACCTGTTGGACTTATTGTTGTGGCACTATTCATGACCTATCACACAATGAAACAGATGGTAAAATCGTTTTGAAACTGAGATCTAAGTGTCTCATTTTCTGCGCAGTGGCGTTGCTCTCTTTTTACGCCATATCAGGGATTATTTTCCTCAGTCAGGTGTTTTTAACACCAGAATTGACAGCAAATTCAGTTAAAAATGAAAAACAATTGGTTTTATTTACAGGTCAGCCTGAGCGCATTTATGCACTGAGGGAAATTTTGGCTTATGGCTATGCTGGTACTGTGTTTTTAAGCGGGGTAAACCCACAGGTCTCTATAGAAGATGTGCTGCCTGATGGGACTGGTCTTGCGGACATTGATATGGATTATGCTTCACAAACAACCAAGGAAAACGCCGTAAATACGGCACTTTGGCTTGGATATGAAGAAGAGGCGCAGCCATTTGTCTTTATTACAAACCGCTATCATATGCCACGGAGTTTACTTTTGCTGAAAGCGGAAGGCCTAGAAGATTTTGCTATCCCATACCCTGTTTCTGGTGGCTTCAAACCTGTGAGATGGTGGCGTGAATATCACAAATGGTTGTGGGTCAATATGGATTTTTATGCTCATTTGTCTGAAATGATAGGCAAAATCGGCTTGGATCGTGCATCATAAGAACTTAAGAACTCAAAATAGGTAGTGATATGAAAGGAATCGTCAAAGTGAGCTTGCGTTTAGCAATTCTTGGAAGTGCAGCAGGGCTTATTGTTTTTACTGCGTGCACGCTAACTAAAGAGCATGATGCGCTGTCCTTTGGATATTCAAAGGATGCTGTTGATATTCCTGCACCGAGGGAGCCGGGCATTGCTGCGGCTGGTGCTTACCTAAAAGCACGTATTGCTGAGTCTCGTGGTGACCTAGAGGCTGCTGCTCAGTTTTATAAAGAAAGTGCGAGTGTTTCTGAAGGAGACCTTGCTCTTAACGAGGCCGCTTTTACAACACTTCTTGCTAACGGTGATATTGAAGATGCTCTGTTTATTCTGAATAAAATGGACGGTGTGCAAGAGATACCGCCACTCGGTCATATTCTACTGGCCAGCGAAGCTGTGAAGCTTGGTAACACGACAAAAGCGCGTTTGCATGTCGATAAAGCGACAGAAACTTCACCGCGTCTCTTGCACTTTAAGCTCATGAGTTCTTATCTTGATTACGCAGATGGTACATCTGTTTCTGATATTCAGGTAGACCTTGCTGGCTTTAAACAGCATGAAGTGCTTCTACCGCAAAAGCTTTTCCATATGGGGCGTATTTATGAGCGTGCTGGTGAACTAGAAAATGCACGTGAAGCATACATTGCTTCTCTTGCACAAGATGCTTCATCTCTGTTTACAGTGCTACGCCTTGGCTCAGTACTTGAGCGTACAGGCGATAAAGAAACTGCTGTTGAAATGTACAACCAGTTCAACATGAATAACCCTGATAGTGTGCTGCTAGACCAAACAATGCAGCGTCTTGGTCAAGGCAGTGGCCCTGATCTTGTGGATGCGCAACTTGCTGCAGATATGGCAGATGTTCTCTTTAGTTTTGCAACGCTTATGGTGTCTCAAGGTATGGACCTTGCGGGTCGTCAACTAATGCATATGGCGGATTATCTAGATCCGAGCTACCCATTTACAAACTTCTATCTTGGTATTGTTGAGGAGCAATCAGGTCGTCCTGAAAAGGCGATTGCTTACTACAGCAAAATCCAAAAAGGTGACCGTGCTTACCTAGCAGCTCAAGTCCGTATTGCAGAATCTAAATTCTCGCGAGAAGAGAAAACAGATGCTGTGGAAATGTTGCAAACACTTACACAGGAACGCCCAGAGCTTCCTCTTGTGACACGTGCACTTGCTGAAATGTATTACGACATGAGTGATTATCCGAAAGCAATTGAGCAGTTTGCAAAACTCCTCAGTGACCTTGAAGAACCTGAGCGCCACCATGCCGTTCTTTTCTTTGCACGTGGTGCAAGCCTTGAGCGTCTTGGTAAATATGATGAAGCCGCAGTAGATCTGCAAAAAGCAATTTCATTGGAGCCTAACAACCCAATGGCTCTGAACTATCTTGGTTACATGTGGGTGAATCAGAACAAGAATATTGATGAAGCGTTTGATTACATCAAGAAGGCTGTTCTCTTGAAGCCTAATGATGGTTCGATTATTGATAGCCTAGGTTGGGCGTACTACCGCATGGGTGAGTATGACAAAGCAGTAGGCTTCCTAGAACGCGCTGTTGAGCTTGAGCCAACAGATCCGACAATTAATGCCCACCTTGGTGATGTGTATGAAAAGCTTGGTCGTGACTCTGAAGCGATGCTGCAGTGGGAAAGAGCACTTGGCTTTGACCCTGAGTCAGCAGAAGAGCGTCTGCGTTTGCGTGGTAAGATCAACGGTACAGAAACGGCTGATTCTCTACACTAAGTTTAAACGATACAAAAAATGTACTATTTAAAGGGTCAATCAATTGACCCTTTTTTAATTGTCCCTCATACTCTGGTGTGCAAATTAAGATTTAAAAAGAGGATGCCAACTATGAGCACATTTACGCTACCAAGCCTTCCATATGCTTACGACGCGCTAGACGCCGTGATTGATGCAAAAACAATGGAAACACACCACTCTAAGCACCACCAAGCTTACGTAGATAAACTGAATGGTGAGGTAGATGCAAATGCTGAGCTTCAAGGTAAAGGCCTTGATGATATCGTAAAGAACATCTCTAACTACAGCACAGGCACACGTAACAACGGTGGCGGTCACTGGAACCACTCATTCTTCTGGAACCTGATGACGGCTCCAGGTACTGGTGGTGCACCTTCAGCTGCTCTTGCTGACGCTATTAACGATGCTTTTGGTAGCTTTGATGCTATGAAAGAAAAATTTAACGCTGCTGGTGTTGGTCAGTTTGGTTCTGGCTGGGCATGGATCATTGTAAAAGATGGCAAGCTAGAAATTACAAGCACACCAAACCAAGATAACCCACTTATGGATGTGGCGCCTGTCAAAGGAACACCAATCCTTGGGAACGACGTATGGGAACATGCGTACTACTTGAAGTATCAGAACCGTCGTCCTGACTACCTGAACGCATGGTGGGACGTTGTGAACTGGGACGTTGTGTCTAAGCACTTTGAAGCAGCTCTATAAGAGTCGAATTAAGAAAAGCCCCTCAAGTGAGGGGCTTTTTTAGGGCTTGATTACAGGAGAATCTTTGCAGCAAGGAAGGCAAAGAAGAACCCGGTGCTATACACAACCCAAGAGAAGATCAGTATGGCAATACTGATCTTTCTAAGTCTTGCGCAGGCTTTAGCTTGTTTTGGGTCTGCAGGACAAGGTGCATTGCGCGCTTTGTACTGCATGAGGCTTGCAAGGCAGAGCATCACAAACGCACCTCCAAAAACGGCACCTTTATATTTACTCAAAGCAATCAACCATGGAAATGTGCTAACGAGCCCTGCAAGAGTTGCTCCCATTCCAAGTGTCACCATCAGGGCAGGGAGTGCGCAGCACACCAAGGTTCCTGTAGAGGTGAACAAACTAAGAGTGGGTAACCCTAAGCTTTTTAGGTTAATGGGTTTCATTGCACTCTCCAGTCTCTTTACGGATGGCTGTCGCTGTGTAGCCTGCATCAGTCATTTCTTGTGTGAGGCGCTCATCGGACATAATTTCAATGCCATCAGCAAAGCAAAGCTCTACAACGCCGTTATCAAGGTCTACCTTTGCGTGGTGAGCACCGTTTTCTTCTACAAAGACTTTTTCAACGGCTTGGGCGCAGAAGTCGCAAACCAGTCCATTGACATCAATTGTAATTTTAGTATCTGCAAATGAAGCCATAGGCAGGAGAGCTGTTGTCATAATAAGTGTTTTAAGTTTCATGAGTATTTATCCTTTTTAAAATCTGTGAATGTAGTTCAGCATGGCTTTGCCGGTATCAAGCTGTACGCCAGCTTCAAGCATGTCTCTGCCTTTAAAGAAACGCACCAGTGGCGTTGCCGTAAAGGTTTCGTCTATGTCATCTGGGCGGTGGTCTACTTGCAGCATCAGCCATGTATGTAGGTCACCGTAGTCACCAATGTATGGCGCAATACCAATGCGGCCTGTTTGGTGAAAACTGCTGCCTTTTGTGGCCACAGCTTCAACGTGAGCTTCATAAGAGACAAAGTGACGTCTGGTTTCCCAATCCGTGGCAAAGGCAAGGCTACCTGCTGGATCAATATCGGCTTCTTTAGAAGAAATGCCTGCAAAGGTTTTCAGGTAAAAATTGGCCTGAGATCCTTTTTTATTGATGCGCTTGAGCAGGTGATTCACTTGGATACCGCCAAGGTGTGTGTTGTCATCTTGTTGATTTTCGTAACGTACACCAATGCTCTTTTTAAACGTTGGTGAGTAATGCACATGAAGTGATGTGCGATCAGCGTCATGCATTTGCATGACAGTCCAGCCGCCAGGGTATGAGACTGGGCGAGCATATGCGCTAAGGCTTACAACACTTGCAAGAAGCGCATAGGTACATAGTTTTGTTTTATTCATAGGTTTAAATCCTGTTTAAGTTTGTTTTAAAAGACTAAAAACAGGGGAGGCTAGATACGGAATCTCTGTGTTGTGAGATAAATTGGAGGGGCGTGAATATCAATGCTATCTGCAGCAAGAACAAGTTTTGCACCCTTAGAGGATGTATGTTCACCCCATTGTTGTGGAGCATGCATAATTGCTTGTGGCAGATCTGGCAGTTCAAGAGTTTGAAGCGTACCGTCACTTAGGCCTTTTTCTGCAAGGGATTGAATATTACACAATGTTTGTGCATGGCTGATTTGTTCATCTGTTGCTACCTGATGGCAATCTGGCATATCAGCCGCAACTGTTGCTTCAGTTGCAATGCGTGCTTCAGAGCATGGTTGAGCAAAGCTTAACGTATTGCTAAGTAGCAATACAAAGAGTGTTAATACGTTGATCCATGTCTTATACATATTTAAAGTATGGTACTTTTTTACTACTTTTTCAAGCTTGTTGCGACAGGGGTGAATTTAGACTCATCCACTCTAAGCAGGTACACATGCTCTTGCGGAAGGGCTGTTTTAAGCAGTTTACTAATGGTTTTGTCAGGTGTGGTGATGAGTAGGTGGTCCACATTTTTTTGTTGTAGATAGGCTCTAAATTGGGCACGGGGAGCTTCTCTGGCCCAGTCTCTTGCATCAATATAGTTGATACTGCCATCGCTTTTCATCATCAGCCAACGGCCATAGTTATTCACTTCGGTTTTGTCCCAGATTGCAATTTTCTGCACAGGAGATTTGTTGAGCGTGCTGAGAATATGGTTCTCCTTAGGAAGGTGTGTGTGTTGCGTGTATGGCAGATAAAGAACCTGCGCAATAAAGGCAAGGCCCATCATGGCGCCGCCCCATGCCCATGGGCTGTTATACGTAGTGCGTGCATAAGAGGACGTACTGTATAAGTGCACAGCTGTTTGCCAAAACGGAACCAATAGAACAAAGCCAAGGACAGCTTCTGTTACAGGCTTTCCGCTAATAAAGAGAAGAAGCCATACAATACTTAACGCGAGTGTAAGAAGAAGGCTTGCAGGTTTATATGCGCGACCAAGAAGGCTAAGCACAAACCAAACCAACATAAGTGTCATAGTGATGAGAATAATGCTTAAGACTTCTACAGAAGGTGTCATAAAGCTTTGCCATTCCCAAGGCCAGTACCCTGAAACAAATTGACGGTTCATGCTCATACCTAAAACACCAGCAACTAAAATAAAGATGCCGCCACGGATGCAGCCTGCACGTTTCATCTTTGTTTCTTTCATGGAACGTAGAATCCAAACAAGGCTGATTACACCAACGTAAAAGATGCCTTCTGGCGCAGCAAGGGTAAGGAGTGTCGCTGCAAAAGCTGTCAGGCCAGCTTGTCCTCTAAAAGGCAGTTCACCATGTTTAAGGAGTGGGGCGCATAGCGCGAGGAGGGCGCAGGCCGCAATAATGCTTGGCTGAAATTCTAGAATTTTTCCTGTTGAGATCATTGGGCTTAAAAGTACAAAGCTGAGCGCAAGCCCACCAGTGACAACAGCAACATTACTCCATCTAACGCGCAGATCGCAGAGTCTGACCATGCTAATAAGGGCGAGTATACAGAGAATAAGGTTAAGAGAGAGCGCGAACTGACTTGCTTTAAAGCGTCCAAACATATCATCTAATACTGGTACGCTATACCAAGCTGGAGGGTGCTGGAGAACAGTGCTTTGCCACGCAGGAATATCATAAGCGGCAGGGAGGGTGCTGTACTCAGTTTGAATAAGGTTGGGGATAAGCCAGTATTGCCATTCATTGGCAGAAGTCACAGCGTCCTGAGATATAATCGCTAATGTTGGGAAGAGGGTGAGAGCCAGTAAAATAAAGAGAACACGGTTCATTTCTTTGGCTTCTGGAACAGCTTTTAAACCGCGCCTGCATGTAATCAGTAAAACAAGCGCGAGAAAGATAAAGCTAGAAAAACTATGGGCAATTGGTAGTCCACTGTAAATCATAGGAGTGGCAATAAGGAGATATACGCCCATGCCAGCAACAATGGTGGATAGTGGGGTTGTGAGTGCAACATCTACGGTGCGGCCACGTTTTAAAATGGCGAGCCCCATCAGGTGATAGCCATAACAAACAAGAATCATCAGGCCAAATAGGCTGAGAGAGTCAATGGTATATGTATCTAACATGCTTCCATTATATCCTTGTATGCAAAAATTGTCAGTTTTATGAGGGGCTGTTTTGTTGGGAGGCCTATAAATCTTTACGAGGCCATGTGGCGGACTTATCAAAGTTTGCTTTTGGCAAACCAAGTATTCCGTTTTCACGTGGTCTCAATCGAAGACCCTTCTGCCTCTGGGGAGAGGCTTTTTACATGATGCGTTCCCTCATTGATTTGTCGCATCTATTTCTATGGCTAAGGAGGATCCTGCCATGACTACCAAGACCAACACCACTGCCCGCGAAGCTCTGGATGCACAGCTGGTTGCTGAGCGTAAAGCTCAGGCCGCCATTGGCAACTCTGCCGAGGCGCGTATCGCAAAGGCGCAAGCCAAGCGTGATCGCCAAGCCAATCGCAAGCCGCAGCAGAAAAAGCAGGAGCGTCGTCCGACGCACTTCGCAACTCGCTATCAGAAACGGGCCTGTCAGGTTCTGGTTCATGGTAGCGCGAAAGCGGTTTCGGAAATGGCGAAGTTCATCGCTGAACGTGCGCAACAGCGTGGCGCTGAAGTGGTTGTCGTTCCGGCCCAGGTGCTGGAAAACGAAGCTGCGCAGGCCGCACTGAAGGACGCTGGCATCTGGCCGCCGAAGTCGGGTTCGTATCCGCAATGGTCGGCTGACCCGAACTTCACTGCTGAAGAGCCCGAGCGCAAAGCCCCGAAAAAGGGCAAGCGCGATGGCAATGGGCAGCGCCCGCAGCGCAAATCTGGCTATGTTCAGCCTGGTACTGGCCGTACAAAAAACCCCTATGCGGGGATGAGCACGGCAGAAGCCAAGGAAGCGCTGGCAAAAGGCAAAATCAAGCCTGCTGGTAAATAAATCGGAGTAGGAGTGGGCGTTGCATTAGCAGCGCCCATTTCATTTTTTGTATAGCAAAAGCCGCCTCAAAATTGAGACGGCTTTTTTAAATCGGTTTAGCCAAGCTTGGCTTTTTCAGCATTGATCCATGCGCGCAGGTTGTTCATGCGTTCGCGCATTTCAGGTGTAACCAGCTCGGTTGGGGATGTGATGCCGTTTTGACGGAAATTACGTTCACGTGCCCGAACACGCGTTTCGAATTCAGCTTGCTGTGCGGCAGGGTCAAAAGGTTTGTTGCTCATGGGATGCTCCTTAAAGCTTGAGAAAAAGAGAAAAAAGATGTAAATATCGAGAACATAAGTACAGTGAGTTACTGAGATTGTCAATCAAGAGTAGATAGATTAGAAAATGCCTGTTTTAGATATTGTTATTGCCCCGCACCCTGTTTTGAAAACAATGTGCACCCCTGTTGAAACCATCACAGATGAGATGCGTGAGTTGATGGATAACATGATGGAAACGATGTACCATGCGGGTGGTGTAGGTCTTGCTGCCCCTCAAGTGGGTGAAACGATGCGTATTTTTGTGGCGGATGTTGGTGAACTGGACGACGAAGGCAAGATTAAGCAAGGTAAGCCTTATAAGTTTGTGAACCCTGAGATTATTGAAATGAGCGACGACTTGTTTGTATATGATGAAGGGTGTCTGAGCATTCCAGGTTTCTTTGAAGAGCGTGAGCGTCCAAATACAATTAAGCTGAAGTATCTAGACGAAACAGGTAAAGAGCATGTGGAAGAGTTTGATGGTCTTATGAGCTTTTGCATTCAGCACGAAATTGAGCACCTTGATGGCGTGCTGTTTACAGATCACGTGTCTCGCCTGAAGCGTGAGCGTGTGATGAAGAAGCTGACGAAAGAGAAAAAGCAAGGCATCCAGTATTACAAGAAGCACGGCGAAGACTGCAGCTGCTGTTAAAGCGACTTTTTATGATTTTTTCAGGCTAAAAGGCGTTTTGCCTTCTGTGCCTTTAAAATAATAAAAATTCATCTTTAATTATATTTTTGAACCGGTAGGGAATAAAGTTTATGGGAAATAAAAGAATTGTCTTTATGGGCTCTCCTGCGTTTGCAGTACCTGCTCTTGAAACATTGATTGCAGCATCAGATGTTGATGTTGTTGGTGTGTTTAGCCAACCCCCTAAGCCAGCAGGTCGTGGCCATAAGGAAATGCCGACGCCTGTGCATGCGTTAGCTGAAAAACACGGTATTCCTGTATTTACGCCAAAGCGTTTTCGTGAAGAGGCGCAAGCAACCCTTAAAGAGTTAAACCCTGATGTTGTGTGTGTGGCGGCGTATGGCCTCTTACTTCCTGAGGTCGTTGTAAACAGTTACACATGTTTGAATATTCACCCTTCTGATTTGCCACGTTGGCGTGGGGCGAATCCACTAGGCTTTACAGTTCTTGAAGGGGATACCAAAACAGCTTGCTGCATTATGCATATGGATAAAGGTATGGACACAGGTGCAGTGTACTTGCGTGAATACTATGACCTACCAGCAGATATTACGACAGGTAAGCTCCATGACTGGATGGCTGAAGAAGGAGCAAGACATCTTCTGACTGTTGTGCGTGACTTAGAAAATTTAGAGGCTGTTCCACAAATGGAAGAAGGTGAAACTTATGCCAGCAAGTGGAGCCGTGAAGATATCAATACCATTCGTGAGCTTAACATTGCTGAAATGACAGCAAATGAGTTTTGCCAGCGTGTTCGAGGCCTTTCACCTTGGCCGTCTGCACAGATGAGCCTAAAGGGCGAAACAGTAAAAGTGCTTATGGCGGAACCCGTAGAGGGGGCTGGTGAAGCAGGTACAGTTCTTTATGCAAATAAAGCAGATGGTTTTATAATTGCAGCAAAAGAAGGTGCTGTTCGTATGGTAACGCTTCAGCGTGCAGGTAAAAAGGCTGTGAGTGCCGCGGACTTTCTGAATGGTTTTGCAATTGAGGCGGGAGAGAGCGTGTGAAACGCCTAAAACTCACACTTGAATATGACGGCACAGCTTTTTACGGCTATCAACGTCAAACAGATCCACCTTTAAGGACCGTTCAAGGTACGCTTGAAGATGGTCTGAAAACCATTCTTTCACTGGATGAACTGAAAACATCTGTGTGTGGTCGTACGGATCGTGGTGTGCATTCACTTGGGAATGTTGTGCACTTTGATGTGGAAGAGGATGTGGACACGTATAAGCTGATGGGTGGGCTCAATCATCTCTGTCGCCCAGGCCTTGCTGTTGTGCGTATTGATGAAACAGATGAAAGCTTCCATGCGCGAAGGGCATGTTACGAGCGTGAGTATATTTACAAAATTTATACAAGGCGCCAGCCTTCTCCTGTACGTGAAGGGCGTGTAGCACATGTGCTCTATAAGCTTGATTTCTCAAAAATGGAACAGGCGGCTAAGTGCCTCATTGGTGAGAAAGATTTTAGTGCCTTCCGTGCAGCAGGGTGCCAATCATCTACGCCAATGTGCAATCTTACAAAACTTGAGCTGACTCAGCATGATGATGAAATTCATGTTCGTATCGCAGGCAATCACTTCCTGTACAATATGGTGCGTATCATATGTGGAACACTGGTTGATATTGGCCGTGGTAAACTTCCAGAAAACTCTATGCAAACAATTCTAGACGGCAAAGACCGAACAAAAGCCGGCATAACAATGCCGGCTGAGGGGCTTTACTTTGTAGAAGCAAAATATAAGTAGTGTATGAAAAGCAAACGCGAGGACAGAATCCTCGCGTCGCTTTTTTTCGATTAGGCTTTCGCCTTTAAAATGCAGAGTTTGGACCCCTGCTAAATCTTGAAAAGGAATGACCTCTCCAAGTTATGGTGGTTCTGAGGTGTGAAGCCTCTCTGCACCGGTAGTTTTTTAACCTCCAGACCTTCCATGAAAATACATGGTGCCAAGTTTGGTGGTTTTTTGCGACTTTTGATCGCCTTGAAAATAAATGCAGGATGGGTTGGCTTCCCGCCAATGTGGTAGGACATTCTACCGCAATGGTTTCCTGGCATTTGTCAAAAGTTGCCCTTCACGTGTGATACTCAATGCCTAGTAGCACGGGCTGTGTTTGTAATATAAGTATGGGAAGGGCTGAATGCATTTTCAACCCCTAGGAGAATAAAAAATGAAAAAATTAGCTTTCAAGTCCCGAAAGGTTGCGGATACGCTCACTTGCTTCTTGTGCCATAATGTAGCTTTCATCAAAGGCAAATTTTAGTTTAGGAATATATTTAATACGTAGGCGACCAAGTGCCTTTTGGTACAGGTAAGCATCGCTGTTGAGTGCTTTTACAAGATCTTGTTTGTCTACTGACGGGTCCAGGGCACTCACGTAAACAGTGGCTGTTCTAAGGTTTGGTGCCACATCCATATCTGTGACTGAGACCATTGCCTGTGTCACAATAGGGTTGCCTGAATCATTACGCGTTAGAGCCGTTGCAATTTCGGCTTTCATCAGTTCATTCACGCGGACTTGGCGATCTGTTTGTGGTTTCATTGTTTAAATCCTTTAACTATTTCCGTTCTATATATAGTGAAATGTATACGCCTTGCAAGGGGGAGCTGCATTATTTTGCTGAAAAGTTCGCCTTTCCCCTTGCATTTAAAAGAAAACCCTCCTATATTCCCAACCAGTGATGGAGAGTTACTCTCCTCAGCCGCCTTCCGCGGCACACAAATCCGACAGTGTTGGTGGAAAGATGGGAAGGCGCGAGGCCTTATTTTTTTATATGAATTTAGGTAAGACAAAGTAGATATGACATTAAAACCAGTTGAGCAAAAAATTTGGGATATGATCGCCCCTGATATTGAGGCGATGGACCTACGTTTGGTACGTGTTCAGTTAAGCGGTGGCGATAAATCAAACAAGCTACAAATTATGATTGAACCTTTAGAATGCACGGCACAAAACCGTGTATCTGTGGATGTGGATGAATGTGCAGCAGTATCGCGCACAGTTTCTGTGATTCTAGATGTAGAAGACCCAATTAGCACAGCTTACGAACTTGAAGTGAGCAGCACAGGCGTGGAACGCCCACTTGTGCTGTCACATGATTTTGATTGGTACAAAGGTGACCGTATTAAGGTGTCTCTTGTAGACGCTGTTGACGGCCACAAAACATTTTTTGGCATTTTGGACGGCATTGATGGTGACACTATCACTGTGACGGAAGAATCAAAAGGCGAGACAGTTTCTTTTGATTACACCAACGTGCATAAAGCGCAAGTTGCTCTTTCTAAAGAGCAGTTTGCTGAGTTGATGAAACCCTTAACCGAAAAAGGAAACTAAGGACATGGCGCTAGAGCTTATCCAAGTTGCGGACGCAGTTGCCCGCGAGAAAAACATCGATAAACAAATGATTTTGGACGCAATGCAAGACGCGATTCAAATGGCTGCTCGCCGTAAATACGGTCAGCACCTTGATATCCGTGCAAAGCTAGATCCTGTAACAGGTGATGTGGCCCTACGTAAAGTACGTACGGTTGTTCAGCGTGTGATGGAATACGTAAGCGAGGATGAAGTTCGTCTTGCAATCCGTGAAAACCGCGAGCCAGAAATGCGCCTTGCGATTGATCGTAAATCAGGCAAGCCACTTGATGAGAACGATATTCAAGTGACTGAAGCTGCTGCACAAGCGCACAAAAAAGGCGCCGTGATTGGTGATGAGCTTTCAGAAGATATGCCTCCAATGGACTTTGGTCGTATTGCTGCACAAGTTGCGAAGCAAGTGATCTTCCAGAAGGTACGTGACGCTGAGCGCGAAAAGCAGTACGAAGAGTTTAAAGACCGTCAAGGTGAGATTATCAGTGGTATCGTTAAGCGTACAGATCACCGTGGTATTCTTGTAGACCTTGGCCGTGGTGAAGCGTTCCTTCCACGTGAAGAAATGATCCCACGTGAGTCATTCCGTCAGAACGACCGTGTACGTGCGTACATCTACAAAGTAGAGCAAAACCCACGTGGCGCGCAGGTATTTATTTCTCGTTCACACCCAATGTTCATGAAGGCTCTTTTCAATGAGGAAGTGCCTGAGATTACAAACGGTATGATTGAAGTTGTAAACGTTGCACGTGACCCAGGTTTCCGCGCGAAAATCGCTGTAAAATCACATGACCACAACATGGACCCAGTTGGTGCATGTGTAGGTATCCGTGGTGTACGTGTACAAGCTGTAACAAACGAACTTCAAGGTGAGCGCATTGATATTATTCAGTGGAGCCCAGACCCAGCACAGTTCCTTGTACAGTCTCTTTCTCCTGCGGAAGTGAGCAAGGTCGTCCTTGATGAAGATGAAAACCGCATTGAAGTGGTTGTGCCAGAAGACAAGCTAAGCCTTGCAATTGGTCGTCGTGGTCAGAACGTACGTCTAGCCTCTATCCTAACAGGTTGGGACATCGATATTATGACTGAGCAAGAAGAGTCTGAGCGTCGTGAGAAAGAAACAAAATCTATTACTGAGGGCTTTATTAAGCGTCTTGATGTAGATGAGAACATTTCTCAAATCCTTATGTCTGAAGGCTTCCGTAGCGCTGATGAACTTCTCCTTGTTTCTGTAGATGAAATTGCTGCGATTGAAGGCTTTGATGAAGGTATTGCGAGCGAACTTCAACGTCGTGCGCAGGCATCTGTAGATGCTCTGAAAGAAGAAATGGAGAAAAAAGGTGTTGAGTCTGAGCTTTCAGAACTTAAAGGCATGTCTCCAGATATTCTACAGGCGCTTGTTGAAGGGAACATCACAACACGTGATGACTTCGCTGAGCTTGCAACAGATGAGCTTATGGAAATGATTCCATCAGGTATGCTGTCTACATCTCAAGCTGAAGCGCTAATTATGGAAGCGCGTAAGCACTGGTTTGAAGGCGAAGAAGAAGCTGAAACTGAGCTTAAGACATCTGAAGAAACTCTTGAAAGCCTAGAAGGCATGACGCAGGAGCTTCTTGCAGTGCTGACTGAAAAGGAAATCACAACACGTGACGACCTTGGTGAGCTTGCGACAGATGAGCTTCTTGAGATGCTTCCTGCGAAAATGCTAACAGAGAAAAAAGCTGAAGGCATGATCATGGAAGCACGCAAACACTGGTTTGCGGATGAAGCATCAACAACAGCGGCGCACGCGTAAGCGTCCCCTGTAACGATGTAGATAAGGACTCACAAGTTGGTGCCCCGTACAATCGCTCAAAACTGCGCGGTGTGCGGGGCATCTGCTTTTATAGAGCTTATCAAAGATCCTGCTGGCACGTATTGGCCAGCACATAGTGGACACGGTTTTGAGGGGGTACATGTGTGCTTGAACAGGGCGTGTTTAGAGAGCCTTGAAAAAGGAGAGTCTCTCCCCCATAAAGTGGATGGCTTTCTGTTAGGGAAAGTGAAGAAGTCCATTAGTATGGCCCGTAAATCAGGTCATATTATTGTGGGGCAGGATGAAGTTGATCTTGCATTTAAATCTGGCAGGGGTGTGGCTCTTGTCATAATTGCAGAAAATGCAGGGAATAGCGTACAGCGCCTTTCCCAAAAATGGGCGGAAAAACTTGACGTTTTCCACCTTCTAGATAAAGATGCACTTGGCGAATGCCTAGGCTTTGGGGAGTGCAGTGTACTCGGCCTTAGCTTTAAAGCAAAAAGTGCACGCACTGAAATTCGCCGCTACGTAAAGTGGCAACAGACACAAAAGAGGTGACATATGAGCGATAAAGACAACACGAACGATAAACCAAAGACATCAGGAACGCTAAGCCTGGGAGGAACTCTCAGTGTGGGTGGTGGTCAATCACGACCAAAGAGCGGGATTGCTGTAGAGGTACGTCGTCGTCGTTTTAACACACCTGCAGAAGGGTCTGATGCTGCGGCACAGATTGATACGTCAGAAGATAGCGAACTTGCGCGTCGTGCTCAGGCACTTGAAGAAGCGAAGAAAAACGCTGCTGAAGAAGAGAAGCGTCGCGAAGAAGAGCGTAAGCAAGCTGAGCAGCTTTCTCAAATGAAAGCGGACCAAGCTGAAGAAGCGAAGCGTCGTGAAGAGGAAGAGGCAAAACGCCTTGAGGCAGATCGCCTTGCTAAGGAAGAAGCTGAGCGTATTGCGAAAGAAGAAGCGGCTCTTGAAGCTGTGCGCCAAGAGAAAGCGCAAAAAGAGCGTGAAACGAAGCGTGAAGATACACGTAAATCTTCAGGTAAACCAAAGCAATCTGAAAAGCGTGCAGGCCGTGCAGCTTACACAGGTGGTCTAGGCCAGCGTTTCCGTACAATCCCTAATTCAAAACGTCGCGGTAAAAAGAACGCTGGCCCTGTGGTTCAGGAAGAGCGTGAAAAGGTAATCCGTGATGTAGAAATTCCAGAAAATATTACAGTGCAAGAGCTGGCTTCTCGTATGAGTGAGAAAGTTGGTGAAGTGGTGAAGAAGCTTATGATGATGGGTCAGATGGTGACGCAGAACCAAAGCATTGACCAAGATACAGCTGTGATTATTGTTGAAGAATTTGGTCACCGTTACACAACTGTAAGCGATGACGCTCTTGAAGAAGAAGTAACAACATTTGAAGATGATGCGAAGAGCCTAAAAGGTCGCCCACCAGTGGTGACAGTTATGGGTCACGTTGACCACGGTAAAACAACGCTTCTTGATGCGTTACGTACAACAGATGTTGTAGGTGGTGAAGCCGGTGGTATTACACAGCATATTGGTGCCTACCAGGTGAAAACAAAAGCTGGTAAGCACGTCACATTCCTAGATACACCAGGACACGAAGCCTTTACTGCTATGCGTGCGCGTGGTGCATCTGTAACGGACGTTGTTATTCTCGTTGTATCGGCAGACGATAGTATTATGCCTCAAACGATTGAAGCGATTAACCACGCAAAGAGTGCAGAAGTGCCAATCATTGTTGCGATTAACAAGATTGATAAGCCTGATGCAAACGTTGACCGTGTCAAGCAAGACCTTCTCAGCCATGACCTTATTCCTGAGGACTTTGGTGGTGACATCGTATGTGTGCCAATTAGTGCCAAGCAACGTACAAACCTTGATGAACTGATTGAAATGGTTCTTCTACAAGCTGATATGCTTGACCTGAAAGCCAACCCAAGCCGCCGTGCAAACGGTATTGTGATTGAATCTCGCCTTGATAAAGGTCGTGGTCCAGTGGCAACGGTGATTGTTGAAGGTGGTACGCTGAAGAAGGGTGACATCTTTGTCATGGGTACGGTACAAGGTCGTGTACGTATGATGCTTGATGATAAAGGTAACGCTGTTAAAGAAGCTGAGCCTGCAAGACCTGTAGAGCTTGTTGGTCTTCAAGCGGCAGCTGAAGCTGGTGATGAGTTTGTGGTTGTTGAGAATGAGCGTAAAGCCCGTGAAATTATTGACTTCCGTGAAGAAAAACGCCGCGAAGCGATTGCTGCAGCTGGCCCATCTGCAACGGATCTTCTGTTTGGCCGTATTAAGGAGGGTGAAGATACAATTCTTAACGTTGTTCTTAAGGGTGACGTACAGGGTTCTGTAGAAGCCATTAAAGATGCGCTGAACAAGCTTGAAACAGCAGACTCTAAAGTGAAAGTGGTTCACAGTGGCGTTGGTATTATTACTGAGACGGATATTACTCTGGCACAGACGGCTGGCGCTGCGGTTGTTGGTTTCAACGTTCGCGCAAACCCACAAGCGCGTACTCTTGCAGAGCGTGAAAAGATTGATATCCGTTACTACAACGTGATCTACAACCTTATTGATGACATTAAAGCCGCTATGGCAGGTCTTCTCTCTCCAGATGAAATGGAGAACGTGATTGGTCAGGCTGAAGTCCGTCAGATCTTCAAAGCTGGTAAGACGAAGATTGCTGGTTGTATGGTAACGTCTGGTGTGATGCGCCGTGACGGTAAGGTTCGCCTGATCCGTGATGGTAAAGTGATTCTAGATGGTCAGATTGATGGCCTGAAGCGCTTTAAGGATGATGCTAAGGAAGTTGCTGAGAACTACGAGTGTGGTATTACACTTGCGAAGTTTGATGACGTACATGAAGGTGATATCATTGAAGCTTACGAAATTGTTGAGATTGAAAAATCTGTTGCTGACCTTGAGCGTGCAGCAAAAGACAAACGTGAGAAAGATGAGCTGGACGAGCTTGAAAAAGCTACAAATCCAGACGCATAAGCGCACAATTCCATAAATGAAAAGCCCCGCAACTGCGGGGCTTTTTAATGTCGATTTTTCGGCGGCAAGATCAGGGTTAGCTTTTGCTTCTGAACAAGCCAAGGATCAGGTTTACAGCCACAACGGCAACCCCAGGGCCAAAAACAAACAACCACCATGCAGAGCTTGAAAAGAAGAACATCACAATGATGCCAACAATCATACTCATGATAAAGGTTCCAAGAGGTTTAAAACCCTCTACGCCGGTATCGTGTTCATCAATCATGGCGAATGATGCAATAACGGTTACGGCAAGGCTGAACAGAACCATGAGAAAGAAAATGAAGCCAGTTGCTTCCATGGGAAAAACTCCTAGAGGTTAAGGGGGAAGTTAGCGCAAGGAAATCCATATCCATGCGTGAGTGGTGAGAGCGGCCGCACACGGGCCAAAGACAATAACCCACCAAGGGAGGGTGGTCAATGTGCTCAGTACAAGAAGGCCTAAAAAGGCTATACCTGCAATGGCAATGCATAGCAACATGATTTGATTATGCACAAAATGGCTGCCTCCCATTAAAGGTAAGGCTGCGCCAATAACGACACCAGTTGCGCTCAAAATAAACAGAAAGACTGTTAGCATTTAGAGGCCTTATGCAAAGAAGAGGAAAGAAAGGTATGATTTCAAAAGAAATTAACCTGCGCTGTATACTAAGTCAATAAGAAACGCAGAATCCAAAGCCCTGATACAAAAGAGGTGAGTGTTCCAAAAATGGAAAAGCTAACATAAATAAGACTGAGAGTATAATCCCCGCGTTCTAGAAGTAGGAATGTTTCCATTGTAAATGTTGAAAAAGTAGTAAAGGCACCAAGGCACCCAACCACAAGGAAGGCTTTCATAGGTAGGGAGGTATAGCCTTTAAGGGCAAGGTATTCAACCAGGCAAGCAAGTAGAAAGGCGCCAAGTACATTTACAAGGAAGGTAGCAAGGGGAAAGCCTGAAGCAGGTGTTGGAATAATGGTATTAAGGCTATGGCGCCCAAGAGCACCAATGGCACCACCTAGCATGACAGCAAGCCAAATCGGCATAGCTTAAACTTTCTCATTGTTATGCAGCTAGTTTAGCGTGAATGATCGAGCTCGTCACCTAATGCATCTATAATATCTTCTGCTATGGCTTCACGAGCTTCTTCAGGGTCACCAATGACATCTTTGTAGGCTTCCATCATAGGACCTCCAGTAATAAGTCCGTCAGGGTATTCGTATTCATCACTGTCAATGACATACACGCCGCAATAATCCATGGCTCTTTGCAGAGTTGCTGTCGTATTTTTAATGGCATATTGGCCTGCTTCTAAAAGCTCTGAATCAAGGAGCCTTTGTACTTCTGGAGAATTTAAGGCTTGTGTGACACGCTCTTTTTGCTGAGGGTCTTGAACAAGGCGGGAAACATCTTCCTCTGTGAGCGGCATTTCGCCTGCGCCAGAGTCTTTATCATAGCCTGCCGTGAGGAGATCACTAACAACAGCTTGTTTCAGTTCTTCATCATCCATATGTTCAACAGAGTAAACATCGGTTTGAACAACATCCCAACCATATGAATCATGAAAGCGTTTTGTTCGTTGTGGCTGTGTGAATTGTGAAATATCCATAAAAAACTCCCCTTGTTTATTTATATATGGGGAGTTTTTTATGATCTTCAAGAGGTGATCTCTCGTTTGTGGAACGTGAGGTACCATGGGAAGCGACCTTCTTTATAAGCTTTTTGCTCATACTTAGTGCTGATCCACCATTTTGGTGGTGTGGCCCAGTCCTGTGGCTTCACTGCTGGCGCTTCCAAGAGATCAAATGTATGAACGTGAGCAATCATGTGGTGCAGGTATGATGGAATATCTGTTGCCATGAAGTATTCTCCATCCTCTTTCATGACACGGTAAACCGCTTTGAGGAAATCTTGGTTGACGATGCGACGCTTATGTTGGCGGCGCTTTGGCCATGGGTCTGGGTAAAGCAGGCAAACTTGGTCAACACTGCCTGTAGGCAGCTCGTCTAGAATCTCACGTGCATCCTGGTTTGAAATTTTAAGATTGGTTACGCCTTCTTTTTCACATTTGGAAACAAGAGAACGCAGACCGTTCTTATAGACTTCAATACCAAGGAAAAGTTCATTTGGATTAGCTTTTGCGCGCTCAAATAGAAGCATGCCATTCCCCATGCCAATTTCAAGTGTGACACGTTCAGCTTTAGGAAGCTTCTTTGGGTCGAACAGGAAAGGCTCAATACGCTTTTCTAGCTTTTCTTGAGCTTCTACACTCATGCGGCTTGCAACGCGCCCAAATGAGCGCGCGCTACCGTCTTTAACGAGACGTTTATCTGATGTCATTAAGCGGCAACCTTTACAGCAGCTTTAAGTTTTTCTGCAAGGTCTGTGCGCTCCCAGCTGAAGTGTCCTGCTTCAGTAGGTGTGCGGCCAAAGTGACCGTAAGAAGAACTTTGTGTGTAAATTGGGCGGTTAAGGTCTAGGTGTGTACGGATCCCTTTTGGTGTAAGAGAAACCGTTTCACGGATCGCCTTAATGAGTTCGTCATGTGAAAGGCCGGCTTTCATTGTATCGAATGTATCAAGGTAGATTGCGAGAGGCTCTGCAACACCAATAGCGTAGCAAAGCTGGATTTCACAGCAGTCAGCAAAGCCAGCAGCAACGATGTTTTTAGCAAGGTAACGTGCCATGTAAGCAGCGCTACGGTCTACTTTAGTAGGGTCTTTACCACTAAAGGCACCCCCACCGTGACGGCTCATACCACCGTATGTATCAACGATGATCTTACGGCCTGTCAGACCTGTATCTGCACCTGGGCCACCGTAGTTGAATGAACCTGTTGGGTTCACAAAGATTTGTGCTTCACGTGGATTAAATTTCGCAGGGATGACTTCATCAATCGTTTCAAGAACAATTGATTTTACATCGGCCTGAGTGACGCCATCCATGTGCTGGTGAGAGATAAGGATTGTATCAACAGCAACAGGTTTGCCATCTTCGTAAACAAATGTCACTTGAGATTTGGCATCAGGGCCAAGGCGCTTTTCGCCGTTCTTGCGCTTTTCAGCCATGCGGCGAATCAGTTTGTGGGCATAGTAAATTGGCGCGGGCATAAGGTCTTCTGTATCGTTTGATGCGTAACCAAACATAAGGCCTTGGTCACCAGCCCCTTCTTCTTTCTCTTCGCCTTCATCTACACCTTGTGCAATTTCAGCAGATTGAGAGTGGATGCGGTTGATGATTTCAACGGTGTCAGCGTTAAAGTCACTGTTATCTTTACCAACATAGCCGATTTCACGAATCGCATTACGAATAACAGTGTCATAATCTGGCGTTTTGGTTGCACGAACTTCACCGGCAACTACAACAAGATCTTTTGTTACAAGAGTTTCAACAGCAACACGAGCTTCTGGCTCGTTTTCAAGAAATGCATCTAGGATGCTGTCGCTAATGCGGTCACATACTTTATCTGGGTGTCCTTCTGAAACGGATTCACTTGTGAAGTAGTAGCGCTTCGGCATGAGTTTTTTCCTTATCTTTTATCTGCTCACAAATTGGAGCACTAACAATGCCACGCTGGCCCCAAAAAGTCTATGGGAATATAGGGAGATAACATGAATTTGCTTGCAATTTTGTGCACAAGTTCATAATACTTTAAATTACATGTAATAACGAAACCTAGGAATGCAATGACAGACGTTTATTCATCTGACGATATTGACCCGCTGAGTCGAAGGCGCGGGTTCTTCGCGCTAGACCTTCTTTTAGAAACAGAAACAGAAATTGAAGTCGAGGCTTGTGCTGATGCAGCATTGGCTGCCCTTGATGGCTACTTTGGTTCAGAGATCTTTTATAAAGCCGCTCTTAAGTTTGTGGATGATGAAGTCATTCAGGAAGCAAACGCTGAGTTTCGTGGCAAGGACACACCAACCAACGTGCTCTCATTCCCGGATGGGGAGAGTGACGGTGAAGAGCTTTACTTGGGGGACATTATGATGTCTATCCCAACCATGATGCGTGAAGCAAAAGAGCAGCTTAAGCCAGTGGAAGAGCACATGGTGCACCTTATGCTACATGGTTACCTTCACCTGATGGGCTATGACCATGAGGAAGAGGAAGAAGCAGTTGAAATGGAAACACTTGAAATTGAACTTCTACAAACATTAGGGATTAAAAACCCTTACGAAGAAAAGGATACGGGAGCATGATTAATCGTATGGTGACTAAGTTTTCGGATTGGGCGATGTCTCGCTTTAGCCGTGGGCTTCATAAGGAGCTAAACGATATTGCGGTAAACCATGATGATGGTGAGCCTTTGACAGATGAAGAAAAGGCGCTTGTTGCTGCTGCACTTCGCTTTGATGAAATTGAAGCGGAGAGCATTTGCGTACCGCGTTCTGATATTGTGACGGTTGATAAGTCTGATGACTTTAAAACAGTCCTTAAAGTGTTTATGGAGTGCAACCACTCTCGTCTGCCTGTAATTGAAGGTAACAAGGACGACATGCTTGGCTTTGTAACCATTAAAGACATTCTGCCGTTTATTGAAAAGCAAGATGAATTCTCACTTGAGAAGGTGCTTCATATGACAACATTTGTACCAGAAGGTATGGATATTGCCATGGTGCTTGGCCTGATGAAGAAGAACCATGTACAGATGGCTGTTGTGGTTGATGAGTACGGTGGAACAACAGGTATTATTACGCTGAAGGATATTGTAGAGGAACTTGTAGGTGAAGTGCATGACGAACATGAGACGCCTGAGCCTGTTATGATTATGCCAATGGGCGGTGGGATCTATAAAGTGGATCCTAAGCTTGAGATCGCTCTGCTAGAAGAAAAGTTGGGTGTAAACCTAACGCCTGATCTGGAAAGTGATGACCGTGACTTTGATACAGTGGGTGGCCTGATCTTCCATATGGCTGGTAAAGTGCCTGATAAAGGAGATAGTTTTGATCTTGAAGGTGGTAGTAAGCTGACAGTAACCGATGCTGATAACCGTCGTGTACTGATGGCTGAGCTGAAATCTGAGCATAAACTTAACTACGCTGTAAATGCCGATCTTAAGAAGGCTGCTGGATAAGCCGTCTTATTTATAAAGGCGCCCCATGAGGGGCGCTTTTGTGTGGGCTATGTATGGATAAAAGAAAACCAGCCCGAAGGCTGGCTATCTTAAATAGGTCTCGTTAGATACGCATTGGCATAACAACGAACAGTGCTGAAGGATCTGCAGGATCTTTCACCATAACTGGAGATGTACCATCTTTGAAGAAGAATGATACGTCATCACTTTCGATGTGGTTACCAATTTCGCTTACGTATTTCGCGTTGAAACCGATGCTTACTTCGTCAGCGCTGTACTCAACCTTCAGGTCTTCAACCGCATTCTCTTGGTCTGGGTTGTTTGCTGTAATCATAAGGTTGTTTGGCTTTACGCTAAACTTGATTGAGCGTGATTTCTCGTGAGAAAGAATCGCAACACGGTCAACGGCTTGCATAAGCATTTGACGAGAGATATCCATCTCTTTCTCGTTACCGTAAGGAATCACACGGTCGTAATCTGGGAATGCGCCGTCAATCACTTTAGATGTGAGTGTTACAACTTCAGTTTCACACTGGATCTTCTTGTCGCTTACGCGAAGTGTTACTTCTTTCGCTTCATCACAAAGCTTGCGAAGTTCACCCACAGTTTTGCGAGGAAGGATTGTTGCGTTCATTTCTTTAGCACCTTCAGGAAGGTCCATTTCAACACGTGATAGACGGTGACCATCTGTTGCGACAAAGCGTAGCTTTGGCTCTTCGTCATCAGTCACGTGCATGTAAACACCGTTGAGGTACTGACGTGTTTCATCAGTTGATGCAGCGAAGATCGCTTTACCAAGTGTCTTTTTGAAAGCTGCAGAAGGGATGCTAAATGTTACACCGTCTGCAAGTGTGTCAGTGTCTGGGAAAGCTTCAGGGCTGAGGCAAGCAAGTGAGAACTTTGCTTTGCCAGCAGTGATCGCTAGGCGGCCACCGTTGTCCTTAAGTTCCATGTTCACCATAACACCTTCAGGAATCTTAGAAATAATTTCGTAAAGCTTGTGAGCGCTTACAGTTGTTGCGCCTTCTGTCTCAACAAATGCTTCTGCGCCACCTTTAACGGTCATGTCGTTATCAGTTGCAGTTGTCATCAGACGGTTGTTCTCAGCTTTAATAAGAACGTTAGAAAGAATTGGAATACTGGTGCGTTTTTCCACAACAGATTGCATGTGCTTTAGGTTTTTAAGCAGCGTCTCGCGTGAAATTGAAAGCTTCATTAATGTTCACCCTTCTCTAAGAGTTGTTTTTCTATTGTTGTAACAAAAACACACTACCACAAAATGAGCGAAATGCGAAAGACCTAAACGCAATATTTAGTGATTTTGAATGATTTTTTTTGAGAGTGAAATTTACGCTGAAGTTGTCAGGATTTTTTCAAGGAGTTTCACGTCTTCTTTGACTGCTGGGTCTGTATCAATGAGTTTCTCAACTGTTTTAACGGCGTGCATAACTGTTGTGTGATCACGCCCACCAAATGCGCGGCCAATATCTGGGTAAGATTTGGTTGTGCAGTTTTTAGCAAGGAACATGGCAATTTGACGCGGGCGTGCAACGGCGCGGCTACGACGCGTACCAAGAAGCTCAGACATCTTAATGTTGAAATGATCTGTCACTTTGCGCTGGATATCATCAATTGTGACCGTCTTCTCGTATGACTTGAAAATGTCATGCAGAATTTCTTGTGTGGTTTCAATTGTAATATCTTTTTGAACCAGTTGTGTATGTGCAATCAGGCGGTTGAGGGCGCCTTCAAGCTCACGGACGTTACTGTCAATTTTCTCAGCAAGGAAGTGTGCGACATCACGTTTAAGATCAACGCTTAGGCTTTGTGCCTTCTCTTCAAGAATCGCAATGCGTGTTTCAAGTGATGGCTTGTGAATGGCTGTTGTGAGGCCCCATGCAAAACGAGAGCGCAAACGGTCTTCAATGCCATCAAGCTCTGCAGGTGGTTTATCTGCCGTAAATACAATTTGCTTACGGCTATCCATTAGTGAATTGAATGTATGGAAGAACTTTTCTTGGCTTTGCTCTTTACCAGCGATGAATTGGATATCATCAACCATGAGTAGGTCTGCATCACGGAACATTTTTTCAAAGGGTTCCATGTTCTTCTTGTTACGAAGGGCGCTTACAAACATGTTTACAAACTTCTCAGCAGAAACATAAACAATGTTGATGTTTGGGTTGAGGCGCTTCTTCTCCCATGCAATGGCTTGCATGAGGTGTGTTTTACCAAGGCCGACGCCTCCGTAAAGAATAAATGGGTTGTACTGCGTATCATCTGTTTCGCTAATACGCTTGGCTGCTGCAAAGGCAAACTCGTTTGATTTTCCTGTTACGTAGCGGTCAAATGTAAAGCGAGGGTCAAGAGGGGTGCCTTGGTGCATGCTATCTTTTTGGCCAGCAAGTGACGTTGGGGCTGCAACATTAGCAAGAGCACCAGTTGCTTGAGCAGCAGAGGGTGTGCTTGTTGCTTGTGCTTGTGGAGCTGTGTTCAGCTCTCCTTTAAGAACATATGTAATTTCTACATCTGTACCGGCAGTGCTTTTAAAAGCAGAGGAAATAGTGTCGGCGTAGTGACGCTCAACCCAGTTACGCATAAAGCCACTTGGAACAACAAGTGTTGCGCTGTTAGGTGTGGAATGTTCTGGAGAGAAAGAAAGAGGGGCGATCCAACTATTGAAGCTCTGTTCACCGACATCTGTTTTAAGAGTATCGCAGACAGAATTCCAGAGGGTGTTGGTCATGTTCGCTCCTTGTTATATGTTTTGTTTAAAGCAAATCGATTTTATTTCTTATCGCTCAAGTACGGTGCGGTACTCAGCGCTCTTCAAAATAAAATTCTTTACTCTAAACAAAAAATACTCGTTTTTTTGTCTAGAGAGCGTCTAGGTAAAAGGTAGGGGGTATTACGCCACCCCCTAGGGCGTTTGCAATAACTAAAAGTTATTTGCCAGCATTCATTGTGCGAACACGTGCAGCAAGACGAGAGATCTTACGGCTCGCTGTGTTCTTTTTAAGGATGCCGTTGCTTACAGATTTGTGAAGCTCAGACATAACCTTAGTGAAGCCTTGGCCAACTTCTTCTTTCTTAGCAGAGCCTGAGTCTAGAAGTTTTTCAAATCTTTTCACTTCAGAGCGCATGCGGCTACGAAGCATTTTGTTGCGTTCAGTACGTTTTTCAGTTTGGCGGATACGTTTACGCGCCTGTGGGCTGTTTGCCATCTTGTGTCATCCTTTATTTAGGTTGGTTCATATCATTTGAGCGTGTTTAAGGCTCGGTACCATCACTTGAGTCTGTGGTCTTTCAGTGACCCGGGGGTACAAATGTAGCCCTTTTGAGTGAGGTGTTTCCAGTTATCCACATGTTGTGAACGCTGGTAAGCACTGAAAATAGGTGTTTTTGGCGTGAGCGTCAAGGTCTAATGATAAAAATAATTAGATTTATCCACAGGGTGAAATAGGGGCTATTTAGTCTCTTTTAAAGGGGTGAAGATTTCATGGATATAGTGCATGTCAGCGCTTTGCATGAGGTTTGCAATGTCGTGAGTGTAAGAGGGGGTGTTAAAGCTATGTGCAACACTTGTGATACCAGGGGTGCTGCAAAGCGCATTAATACAAGCAATATGGAAGGTTGTTTCTGCGTCAAAACTGTTCAGGTGAGCTTGCAGAGGTTTTGTTTTTTGGTTGTTGATGTTTTGAAGTGTGCGCTCTAGAGAGGTTTGCTCTTCTTCTGAGAGGTGACCTGCAAGGTGCTCTTTAATTTGAGCGTAGTGTGCAAGACCTTGCATTTGATTTGCTAGGTTTGAAATGTGTTCAGGTGTTTCAGTTGTGCTCTCTGGAAACTCAACGAGGCGAATTGCGCCGAGGTGTGGGTGTAAAACGTTTAGAGGGCGTTGGCTAATAACGCCAATGTTCATGCGAGAGGCAAGATCGAGTGTTGAGCACTCTTTCTTTTCGCCTGTTTTATCAAATTCCCAGGTGCTTTTTTCTGTGAGGAGTTCTGTTTCAAGCAAGTTAAATGGCGCCGAGATAAGTTTAAAGCTACTGCGCTTTTTGCGCCCCCATGCGTTTTGTGCTGCTGTGCGGGCAAGCTCTGCATATGTAGCAAGGCATGTATGCGCCTGCATATCTGTAGGAGCGCCAAAGGTTTGGCTTGAAAGGCCGTACCCTTGAATGTCCCCTTTGATCACGAGTGTCTCTAGCCATTCAAAAAGAGTAAGGGCAATGTTTTGTGTGTCCTCTTGTGAGAGGCCTTGCAAAATAAGAAGTTCAGGCTCTTGAATGAGAACGTAATCTGTCTTTTCAATGTTCAAGGCTTGGAGGTGCTCCGTATAGAAAGCTTGAAAGGTTTCAAGAGGAGCCATTTGAATTTTACTGAGAACAACACACTGGTCGCGTTGAGCTTGTCCGTCTTTTATGCATTTTGAAAACGCATTTCCAAAGGCTTTAAGATCAGCTTTTTCAGAAAAGTTGAGAGAGCAATCAAAGGTGTTGCAGCCAGAGGTGATGGCTTGAAGAATTGTTTTTTCAGGAGATGTGTTTTTATGAAACCCAAGAGTGCCAAATGTGATTTTACTAATAGTGTGTCCATCCAGAATGCGCCAAGCATCAGGGCTAGTTTGTGTGTGGTTTTGCCATGTGGTATCTGCGAATGCTTTTGTTGCCTCGGCTGTTGCGTGGCCAGAAGTCAGTGTAGGAACGTTTAAGGGTTGTGTGTTCATTCGCTTTATCCATTGAATTTTTTGCAGGGGTATGTAAGCATATGCACAATATTATACGAATTATTAAATAACAAGAAAGAGTGATTCTATGAAAGCTTGGCTTTGGAGCGCAGCGATTGTTGGTGGTCTTGGTGCTTATGCACTAACACAAGGTGCACCTGTTACGTCTGCGCATGCTGAAACAGATATGGATGCAGCAATTGAAAACTTTATTAAAAATAACCCAGAGCTACTTGCAAATACGCTCCAACGTTACACAATGAAAAAAGGTCTAGAGGATGCACATAAAGCTGCAGCTGTTGACCCTTCAATTGGCCCTAAAGATGCCAAAGTTGTGATGATTGAGTTTGGTGATTACCGTTGTGGGTACTGCCGTCGTGTTCAAGATACTCTAAAAGAGCTTCGTGCGGAGTACAAAGACCGTGTTCTATTTACATACAAAGCATTCCCGATTTTGAGTGAAGAATCTTACAATGCAGCGCTTGCAGTAAGTGCAGCACATCTGCAAGGTAAGTTCTGGGAATACAATAGCAAGATTTGGGATGGCCAGAGCCGTCTAGGGGAAGAGCTTTACATAGAAGCTGCTGAAGCTGTAGGCCTTTATATTGAAAATTTAAAAAAAGATCGTGAGTCTGATTAAATTAAACAGCGTATCGATTATTCTTCTGCGCTGGCCCACAAACACGGCGGTAGTGGAACACCATTCTTCCTGATTAATGGTGTAGGTGTTTCAGGGGCGCAGCCAATTGACTCATTTAAATCAATGTTAGATGAGATGCTAGAAAAGTATAGTGATATATAAATTGCTCCAGCATACATTTAAGGAAAGGAAGGTTCTATGAGACCTTCCTTTCCTTTGTTTTTACTTGCGGGTGTTTTGCTTGTTGTGATGGCTGCCATGCAGATCGCAACAATGCTGAACCCAGGCTGGAATGTTCCAACACCTGAGATTGGGCCTTTAGGGTTTGATCGTATGGTGGAAACACATCCTATTACTGTGCGTAAAAATAAAGAGCAGGCCATGCTTGCCCAGCAGAAATTGGGTGTAACACCTGATGTTGAGCACTCTATGAAAGAGTATGATCCTGCAGCGGTTTCTGCAGCTGTTGAACCACGTTATTTGACGGAACGTGTCAATCTCACTGTTGAGAGTTTTAACCCACTTGTAGGCCGTGGCGGAAGTGCTGCACAAATTGTCATTTTCACAGATGTGGATTGTTTGGATTGTAGGTTGCGTTTAAAGCAGTTTATGGAACAAGTTGATATTTATCGTGATGCCTCAAGGTTTGTATTGAAATTCTTACCTCAAGAAACAGATGAGTTTCGAGGGGGAATCTTTATGCAAATGGCATGGAATGGTGGCGTGTTTCAGCGCTTCTTCCCTATGATTCTAAACCATAAAGGTGATCTTCTTCCTGGGGATTACGTCAAGTACCTTGAAGAGGCTGGGCTGGACCTTGCAGCACAGCGCGTGATGATGTCTGAGCGTATGAGTCTAATGATTCGTGATTTGCAAAAGGATATTCATTTGGCTGAAGCTGTGAAAGTGCGCCGCCCGAATGCGTACTTTTTGAATGGTCGTCGTTTAGGTACACAAACTTACCCGCTTAAAGATGCGGATAAGTTTATTTTATCAGTACTATCTGGAAATTCTTTTTAAGATCTACTTTTTAAGTTTGAATACGTGACTGCAGTAAGGGCAGACAACAGTGTTTTCGTCACCCATGTTGAGGTAAACACGAGGGTGCTTGCTAAATTCAGGACCGTCACAGTGAACTTTTTTTGTTGTTACTTCAGTTACGTCTTTATTTGTTGCTTTAATTGGTTCAGCCATATCTTTATTCCTCATTATTGGTGGTGCGCCCTAAGGGAGTCGAACCCATGACCTCAGGCACCGGAAGCCTACGCTCTATCCAGCTGAGCTAAGGGCGCGCACGGTTTCAATATGCCGAATCAGATTCTTTTACTCAAGTTTTTTGTGTCCTGTGCTATCCTGCTAGCCGCAGCTTAAGGAGAAGAAAAATGATGAGAGACTTTGCGACAGGACTATACCCACTTTCTGAACCATTTAAGGTTGGGTATTTAGATGTAGGTGAGGGGCATAAAATCTATTACACCCAGTCAGGCAATAAAGATGGTCTTCCTGTTATTGTGTTCCATGGTGGCCCTGGTAGTCAGAGCAAGCCTAAGCATGCGCAAATTTTTAATCCTGAAAAGTATCATGTTATTCAGTTTGATCAGCGTGGCTGTGGGGAGAGCTTGCCATCTGGTGAGTTGGAGAATAACTCAACAGATCGTCTGCTTGCTGATGCAGAAAAGCTTCGTGAACATCTTGGCTTTGATAAGTGGCATGTATATGGCAGTAGTTGGGGCAGTACACTTGCGCTCCTTTATGCGCAAACATATACAAGTGTGAGCGATTCTCTTGTGATTTCTGCTGTCTTTTTAGCAGATAAGTTTTCAAGCAAATGGATGAACGGCGAAGGGCAAAACTATATTTACCCTGCGGAGTATGAAGAATTTCGATCTGTTGTACTAAAGGGTGGTGAAGGGTGCACAAGGCAGGCTGTCATTGATGGTCTCTTAAATGGGGGGCAGGCCCGTCAGGTTGAGGTGAGTAATGCGTTTAGTAAATGGCACCTTTGTGGTATGAACATGGAAGCTAGTGACTTTGATCCTGAAATGATGGAAGAGGAAGATGTGCTTGCGGGTGTGACAATGAACCGTTTGTTTGCGCATTATGATCAGAACGACTTCTTTATTGAAGAAGGCCAAATTCTGCGTGATATGGATAAGCTGAAAAATGTACAAGGTTTTGTGGTTCAGGGTCGCTTTGACATGTGCTGCCCACCAAAGGCTGCTTTTGATGTTTCAAAGGCTTGGCATGGGGGCACGTTAGTAGAAGTTCAAGCGGCATCTCATAGCACGGGGGCGCCGCACTTTAGCCAAGCTATTGTAAATGCAACAGATATTATTGCAGATAGGTTCTCAAAGTAAAATCACTCTTTATACTCGCCTAAGGTAAAGAGTTGCGCTAAAATAGCGCCACTAATAATAAGAAGCCCGAACTTTAAGAAAGGGAAACACATGGCTGAAGCCGCAGCAAAAGCAACTGAAAAAGAATACCCAGAAGGTTACACGCCAACTGAAGACGAGGAGTACATGGGTGCTCGTCAGTCGGCATTTTTTAGAGATATGCTCCTAAAGTGGCGTGAAGAGCTTTTGAAAGAGTCTGAAGAGACAATGAAAGAGCTTCAAAATAACAGCACGATTGAGTCTGATCTTAACGACCAAGCTTCTCTTGAATACGAGCAAACCCTTGAACTACGTACACGTGATCGTGAGCGTAAGCTCATCAACAAGATTGATGAAGCGCTTGAGCGTATTGAGGATGGTGAATTTGGCTACTGCGAAGAAACGGGTGATCCAATTGGTATTGGTCGTTTGATGGCGCGTCCGATTGCGACACTTTGCATTGAGGCAAAACGCCGCCAAGAGAAAAAAGAGAGCGGGTATGCCGGTTAAGTCTTCCTCTCGGAAGGTTCACGGTGTCGACGGGAAGCTTCTTGAGCTCCTTGTTTGTCCGCAAACAGGAGGTAGGCTTCAATATGACTCAAAAAACAATCGTCTTATAAGTCCTTCAGCAGGTTGCGCTTATCCTATAAGGGATGGCGTGCCTGTTATGTTGATTGAAGAATCTGAACCTTGGCAAAAAGGGAAAAAGTAATGATGGCACCAACAAGTTTGACAGTGACAGCTGATAAGAAAACATTGAGGGTCGGTTTTGATGGTATGGGAGAGGTTGCTCTCCCTTCTGAGCTTTTACGGGTGGAAAGTCCATCTGCAGAAGTGCGTGGCCATGGCGTTGGCCAAAAGCGCCTTGTTTACGGGAAGAAGAACGTGAAAATTTTGAATGTTTTGCCTGTTGGTCAATATGCGGTGAAACTCGTGTTTGACGACGGTCATGATACTGGGATTTACACATGGGATTTTCTGCATGAGATGGCAGAAAACAATGTTGCGATGATGGATACGTATCTGGCAAACCTTAAAGAGCACAAGTTGCCACGTGTGCAAGGATGTGGGGAGGGTTGCGGATGCGTTTAATTCTTGCTCTTTCTTTGTTTGTATCGGTACCTGCATTTGCAGAAATTGATGTACGTGCTGCATGGTTGAAGCCATCAGAACATGGTTTGAGCGGTGTGGTTTCAATGGATCTCCTTAATATGGGTGATAAAGATTTAACGCTTGTTGGGGCGTCTATTCCTGCGGGGAGAGAAGCAAGCCTTCAAAGAACAGAGCTTGGCGCATTTGGGCGCCGTATGCTTGAGCCTGTTTCTGAGGTGAAAATTCCAACGAATTCTTTTGTGAGCATGAATGAGAATGGTTTACATATTATGCTTCAAGGTGTAAAAGACGCCTTAACAATTGGTGCAGAAGTGCCTGTGACACTTGAGTTTAAAAATGCACCAGCACAAACAGTGCGCATTCCAATTCTTGGACGCGCGCCTGATGAAAGGGACATGTAATGATGTACGTATTTGATGTGGACAACACGCTTGTTCAGTCTAGCTTTACAATGACAGATGAAATGGCGGCTCTTTTTAAAGAGTATGTGGGCGATAACCCATACGTATTTGCATCTGGAAGTGATTTGAAGAAGATGAAAACGCAAATTCCTGCTGATCTTTTAGAGGGCGCTTATGCGCTTTTTCCTGTTATGGGTGGTGAAATGTGGGTGAATGGTGAAATGAAATACCAGCGCACATTTACATGGCCTGAAGGTTTGAAATCTATGCTGGAAAGCCAGCTTGAAGCGAGTAAGTATGAAGTACGTACGGGAGATCACATTCAAGACCGCACAACAATGGTGTGTTTTTCAACGGTTGGTAAGAACGCCAACCCAGAAGAGCGTGCAGCTTATGTAGAATTTGAAGATATAGCACAAGAACGTACACATATTGCAGATGAATTGCGCCGTGCGTTCCCAGAGCTTTCAATTACAATCGGTGGCCAGATTTCTATCGATATTTCTGAAGAGGGGAATGATAAAGGCCAGATCTTAAACGTGCTACGTAAAGAATACCAAGGCCCTATTACATTCTTTGGTGATAAAATTTATGAAGGCGGAAATGACTTTCCATTTGCTGTTGAACTTGAAAAAGAAACGGGGAACACAGTTGTAAAAGTAAATAGCTGGCTAGATACACGTGATCTGTTTTCAAGTGCAATGGTTAAGGTAGCTTAAGGAGCTTTATGGCAGAAACAATTATCTCAGCAAAGGGCCTGCAAAAATCATTCGGTGATTTTAAAGCTGTGCGCGGTATCGACTTTGAAATTGAGTCGGGTACATGTGTTGGGTTGCTTGGGCCAAACGGTGCAGGTAAAACAACCACGATGCGTATGCTTATGGGGCTGTCTGGTGTTTCTGGTGGTGAACTATCTGTGCTGGGTAAAAAGCCTGAAGACTTAAACCGTGAAGAGAAGTCTCGTATTGGCCTTGTGCCACAAATGGATAATTTGGATACGGATGTTTCTGTAACTGAAAACTTAGAAATTTACGGTCGCTTTTATGGTGTAGAGTGGGAAGAGTTGAATAAGCGCGTACCGCAACTTCTTAAATTTATGCAACTCTCAGATAAATCGCATGCTCGTGTAAACCAATTGTCTGGTGGTATGAAGCGTCGTTTGGTCATTGCGCGCGCTCTGATTTCTAACCCTGAAATTGTTTACTTGGATGAGCCAACAACAGGCCTTGACCCTCAAGTGCGTGTTCTCATTTGGAAACAAATTCTATCGCTGAAATCTCAGGGTAAAACACTGCTGCTTACAACGCACTACATGGATGAAGCACAGCGTTTGTGTGACCGCATCATTATTATTGATGAAGGTAAAGTGCTTGATGATGACACGCCAAAGAACCTGATTAAAAAGCATGTGAGTACGCATGTGGTTGAAGTGCCAAAAGCAGAGCTAAGTACATTTAAAACGTATGACGCTGACCAAGAAGATATTGGTGATGCTGTTCTTCTTTATGTGGATAAAATTGAGCCGTATGTGGCGCAAATTAAAAACCATCCGGGTGTCTTTTACCGTCCGGCAAACCTAGAGGATGTCTTCTTGCGTCTTACAGGCCGTTCATTAAGGGAGGGTGCATAATGCGAGACTTTATGTTGGTAGCAAAGACGCTTCTGCGTCGTAACTTCCTTGTCAATTACAGTACAAAGTGGACAACGCTTGCCAATAACCTTGGTAACCCGATTTTGTTCCTGTTTGCATTTGGTTATGGCCTTGGCGCGGTGATTGATGAAATGGGTGATGTGCCATACATTGCCTTTGTTGTGCCGGGAATGATTGCTTATGCAACGATGTTTACAGCCTCTTTTGAGGCAACAATTGGTGCGTTTAGCCGTTTTCAGTTCCTTAAAACATGGGATGCGATTCTGGCAACGCCTGTGCGTTTGAATCAGCTTCTTATGGCTGAGATTCTTTGGGGCGCACTTAAGGGTGTGTTTGCGGGAGCATGTGTATTTATTGTCGGTCTCGCTGTGGGCGGTGTGATCGATTTTGCTCAAGTTTGGCTTCTACTACCTATCTGTCTTTTGGCAAGTGCCTGCTTTATGACATGTGGTTTGGTGGCGACAGCCTATGCGCGTTGGTATGATTCGTTTAGCTATTTCTTTACGTTTTGGGTGTCACCAATGTTTATGTTCTGTGGCGTGTTCTTTAGTGTGGACCGCTTCCCTGAGTGGTTGCAGTGGTTTAGTTTCTTTCTGCCAATGACACCGTTTATTAATATGATTCGCCCGCTCACAACAGGCCTTCCAATTGATTGGGTGGAAATGGCGCTTAATGGTTTGTACCTTGTTGCGCTTACACTGTTTGCCTTCTGGGTGGCACACCGTAAAATTAAAAAACGTCTATTTGATTAAGGCCATTTTGCAATGAGAGAGATTATCTTCGATACGGAAACAACTGGAATGAGCCCGCAGGACGGCCACCGTATGGTGGAAATTGGTGCGATTGAGCTTATTGGTCGTGTGCCGTCTGGCAGAACCTATCACCAGTATATTAATCCTGAACGTGAAATTGATGCTGGTGCGATTCGTGTCCACGGGATTACCAATGAGCGTGTTAAGGATGAGCCAACGTTTAAAGAAATCGCAGATGACTTTCTAGAGTTTATTGGTGACGCGGCACTTGTTGCCCATAATGCACCTTTCGATATGAACTTTATGAACTTCCAGTATCAGGATATTGGTTACCCAGCACTTTCAAATGAAGTGATTGATACCATTCCAATGGCACGTAAGAAGTTCCCTGGTGCGCGTGTGAACTTGGATGCTTTGTGTAAACGTTTGGATGTTGATAACTCTGGCCGTACATTTCACGGAGCCCTTCTCGATAGTGAGCTTCTTGCGGAAGTGTACGTTCACCTAACGGGTGGTCTTCAAACGGGCCTTACATTTGAAGATGAAGGTTCTGATGAGGAAGAGGTGATTGATTTCGCGAATAAGGAAATCCTTAAAGCTTCATTTCAGGAACTTCGTACGTTTGCTGTGCCAGAGGCGGAGCAAAAAGCCCATGATGAGTTTGTAGAAAAATTTAAAGACTCTCTTTGGCAGCAAATCAAAGCGGGCAGTTCAGCCTCTTAAGATACTGTTTTAGCAGTCCTTAAAAAAGAGTGCTAAAAACATCTTGGCAAACTCATATAAAGAGTGCTAATATCCCTTCCATGGTTAAGGAATTAAATCAATTGAACGAGCGCTCTCAGGATATTCTGGGGGAAATTGTTGATATTTACACCCAAACAGGTACGCCTGTTGGGTCTAAAGCTATTGCTGAAAATCTGCCACAAAAAATCTCATCTGCGACGATTCGTAATGTGATGGCTGAGCTTGAGGCAAAGGGTTATTTGAAGAGTCCTCATACTTCTGCTGGGCGTGTACCAACAGATGATGCGTTTCGTTTCTATGCGCAGGGCCTTGTGCAAGCAAATGCCATTGATAAAGATATTGAAAAGCAAATTTCTGAATACTTTGCGGAGGACCGTGAAGTAAAAGAGATTATGGATAACATGTCAGGGCTTCTTTCAAGTCTGACCTCTTGCGCTAGTGTTGTGGTTGCACCACGTTTAGAGCGTGAAGAGCTTAAGCAAATGGAATTTGTGCGTTTACAAAATGATCAAGTTTTAGCTGTTCTTGTTGGTCACAATGGTTCAATTGAAAATCGCATGATACATGTGCCAGATAATATTGATGAAGATACACTCAATCAGGCAGCCCTTCGCCTTAAAGAGCATATTGATGGCATGACGCTTGCTGATGCGCGTGTTGAGATGATGGAAGGCCTTATGGAGCAGAAGAACCGTGTGGATCAGTTGATGAACAGCATGATGGGTGCAGCTGAAACATGGGGACAGGCGCCTGATACAGATAGTGCGCTTGTGGTTGCAGGTAGTCAAAACCTATTCCAGTACCCTGAGCTTGTACGCGATCAACTGAAAAACGTATTTAGCGCCTTTGAAGAAAAGCGCATGTTGATGGCTCTGATGAACGAAGTTCAGAAGGGTGAAGGCGTTCAATTATTTATTGGTAAAGATTGCCCAATTGATAGCGCAGAAGAGTTTTCTATGGTCACAACAACATACGGAAGTGACGATAAATCAATTATGGGGACGCTTGGGGTAATTGGACCTGTGCGTATGGACTATAAAAAAACCATTCAAGTTGTCGATTATACGGGCAAAATGCTTTCACGTGTGATAAATGAAAGACGCCTAGCGGCAAAGTAAGATTTAAGAGGGATTAAGGTTTAGTAAAATGACAGAGCAAAAAGCTGAAAACTTTGAACAAGACGTAGCTATGGAAACAGAAGCTGAAGCGGCAGTAGAAGGAGCTGAAAACACAGCTGAAACTGAGCTTGCTGAGTGGAAGGATAAAGCCTACCGTCTTGCAGCTGAAATGGAAAACCTGAAGAAGCGTACGCAAAAAGAAGTGACAGATGCACGCCAGTTTGCGGTATCTAGCTTTGCACGTGAAATGCTTGGTGTTCAGGATAACTTCCTTCGCGCCCTTGATGAAATGAACAAGACAGAAGAAACACCTGAAATTAAAACATTGAAAGAAGGTGTGGCTATGGTTGCGCATCAGATGGATAAAGCGATGGAAAAGTTTGAGGTTAAGGCAGTGAAGACTGTGGGTGAGAAATTTAACCCAGACCAACACCAAGCGATGTTTGAAGTGCCAACGGATGAACATGAAGAAGGCACGGTTGTACAGGAAGTTTTAAAAGGTTACATGATCGGGGAAAGACTGCTACGCCCAGCTATGGTTGGAGTTGCTAAAGCAGGTTCAGGGGAGAAGTAAGTGAGAAAAAACCAAGTTTTAAATAAGGAAGCTCCAAGGCCAACACCAGATGAACTTTCAGGTGTCGTAAAAGAAGCCGAGAAGAATGAGGAGTTTTCAAAAGGGGTATGGCCAGGGCCAAAAAAAGCAACGGGAGCACAAAGCTTCATGATGTTTGACCCCAACAAGCGCATGGTCCACGTGGTGTGGGACACGCAAAAAGTAATTAAACACTAATTTAAAAATTCTATAACTAGGAGAGAAAAATGAGCAAAGTAATCGGTATTGACCTAGGAACAACAAACTCATGTGTAGCTGTGATGGACGGCGACACACCTAAAGTGATTGAGAACGCTGAAGGTGCACGCACAACACCATCTATCGTTGGTTTCACAAAAGACGGTGAGCGTCTTGTTGGTATGTCTGCAAAGCGCCAAGCTGTGACAAACCCAGACGGTACACTTTACGCAATTAAGCGTCTGATCGGTCGTCCATTTAACGACGAGAGTGTGAAGAAGGATCAGGAAATTGTTCCTTACAAAATCGTAAAAGCTGACAACGGCGATGCTTGGGTGGAAGTAGAAGATAAGAAATACTCTCCATCAGAAGTATCAGCAATGATTCTTCAAAAGATGAAGAAAACAGCTGAAGACTTCCTTGGTTCTGACGTAACAGATGCGGTTGTAACAGTGCCTGCATACTTTAACGATGCACAACGCCAAGCAACAAAAGATGCTGGTAAGATTGCTGGCCTAAACGTTCTGCGTCTTGTGAACGAGCCAACAGCTGCTGCACTTGCTTACGGTTTTTCTGAAGATGGTGATGACACGAAACACGTAATTGTTTACGACCTTGGTGGTGGTACATTTGATGTCTCTGTTCTTGAAATTGGTGACGGCGTTGTTGAAGTAAAAGCAACAAATGGTGACACCTTCCTTGGCGGTGAAGACTTTGATAACCGTATCATTGACTTCCTTGCTGATGAATTTATGAAAACAGATAGCGTAGACCTGCGTAAAGACAAGATGGCTCTTCAGCGTCTTAAAGACGAAGCTGAAAAAGCGAAGAAAGAACTGTCTTCTTCAACAAGCATTGAAGTGAACCTACCGTTCATTACAGCTGATGCGTCTGGCCCTAAGCACCTGCAAATTAAGCTGACACGTGCGAAGCTTGAAACAATTGTTGCTGACCTGATTTCACGCACAATGGAACCTTGCAAAGCCGCTCTTAAAGATGCAGGCCTAGACAAGAGCGAAATCAACGATGTTCTTCTTGTAGGTGGTATGACACGTATGCCTAAAGTACAGGAAGAAGTTGAGAAGTTCTTCGGTAAGGCGCCAAACAAAGGTGTAAACCCTGATGAAGTTGTTGCCTCTGGTGCAGCGATTCAAGGTGGTATTCTACGTGGTGACGTTAAAGACGTTCTTCTACTAGATGTAACGCCTCTAAGCCTTGGTATTGAGACGCTTGGTGGTGTGTTTACGGCTCTGATTGACCGTAACACAACAATTCCAACGAAGAAGTCTCAGGTGTTCTCTACTGCGGAAGACAACCAAAGCGCTGTAACAATTCGTGTGTTCCAGGGTGAGCGACCAATGGCTGCGGATAACAAAACACTGGGTCAATTTGATCTTGTGGGTATCCCATCAGCGCCACGTGGTGTGCCACAGATTGAAGTCACATTCGATATTGATGCAAACGGTATCGTTCACGTATCTGCAAAAGATAAGGGGACTGGTAAAGAGCAGTCTATCCGTATCCAAGCATCTGGTGGTCTAAACGATGACGATATCGAGCGCATGGTGAAAGAAGCTGAGCAAAACGCTGATGCTGATAAAGCACGCCGTGAAGCTGTAGATCTGCGTAACGAGTCTGAATCTCTTGTTGACTCTGTTGAGAAGCAACTGAGCGAGAACGGTGACAAAGTTTCTGACGAAGTGAAAACAGACATCGAAGCGAAGATCAAAGAACTGAAAGATCTTCTTGAAGATGAAAATGTTGACACTGAGGCCTTGAAAGAGAAGAAAGAAGCTCTTATGAATTCAGCAATGCAAATGGGTCAGGCGATCTATGAGCAACAACAAGCTGAAGGTGGTGCTGAAGGCGCAGAAACAGAAGCTAAAGCAGAGGATGACGGTGTGGTTGACGCAGAATTTGAAGACGTTGACGACGCTGACGGCAAAGAAAAGTCTGCTTAATTAGAAGCGTTCGAAATGGTGAGGGGGCCTATATGGGCCCCTCAGCCGTGAAAGGAGAGAAATGATGAAATACATGATAGCAATGGGGTTAGCAGTCTTGGTGGCAGGTTCTGCTCATGCGTATGACTCAGGTAATGTGAGTAACGCTTTAGGTTATAGTAGTTCATCAGCACGAAGTACATCGGGTTACAGGTCTGGTGGTATTCGAGGCTTGAGCTTTTACAAGCGTGGCTCTCATGTTTCTTCTTTTGGTAAGGGCGGTCAGGTGACACCTTGTATTAACTGCAAAGGTGCTTCTGGCATTAAATATAGAATTATTACGGCTAAGCCGAACCCGCCACTTCCTTCAGGGAACTGGCGATACGGCCATGGCCCAAACTACAGGACATCTAGACGATAATGGCTGATTATTACCAAGAACTTGGCCTTGCTAAAGGCGCTTCGGATGCTGAAATCAAAAAGGCGTACCGTAAGCTTGCTATGAAATACCACCCAGACCGAAACCAGGGTGATGAAGCTGCTGAGAAGAAGTTCAAAACGATCAATGAAGCTTATGACATTCTAAAAGATCCTCAAAAGAAATCAGCTTATGACCGCATGGGCCATGATGCCTTTAGCCAAATGGGTGGCGGTGGCGCTGGCGGGCCTGGTGCAGGTGGCTTTGGCGGCGGCGCTGGTTTTGGTGATTTTGGTGATATGTTTGAAGACCTGTTTGGTGACGTGTTTGGCGGCGGTGGTCGTCGTACGCAGCAAGCAGATACACGCGGGAATGACCTGCGCTATAACCTTGCTGTTGACCTTGAAGATGCCTTTAAAGGTAAAAAAGCCAATGTGAAGATTCCAACGCAAGCAGCTTGTGATACGTGCGATGGCACAGGTGCTAAGAAGGGTACAGATGTTAAAACATGTCATACTTGTGGCGGTGCTGGTGAAGTGCGCGTTCAACAAGGTTTCTTCAGCGTTGTGCGTTCTTGTCATACGTGTGGCGGTACAGGAAAGATTATTCCAGACCCTTGCACAAGCTGTGGCGGTAAAGGCCGTGTGCGTAAAGAGCGTACGCTGAGTGTGAACATTCCAGCAGGTGTTGATGAAGGTACACGCATTCGTTTGAGTGGTGAAGGTGAAGCAGGCATGCAGGGCGGTCGTCCAGGTGACCTTTACATCTTTATCTCTCTTAAGCCGCATAAGCTCTTTAAGCGTGAAGGCTTAGACCTCTCTATGGACATTCCAGTGAGCTTTGTTGATGCAGCCCTTGGTGGCGAGCTTGAAGTGCCATCAGTGGATGGTGGTAAAGCGAAAATGAGCCTGCCTGAAGGAACGCAGTCTGGCCAAGTCTTCCGTATGCGTGGCAAAGGTATGCCAGAGCTTAACGGTAGCCGTCGTGGTGACATGTTTGTGAAAGTGAACGTGGAAGTGCCACGCAAACTTACAAAACGTCAGAAAGAGCTTCTAGGTGAGTTTAAAGGCGAAAGTAAGGATAAGCAGAACCCAGAGCAGAATACATTCTGGGACCAAGCTAAAAAGTTCTGGGCTTCCTAAAGCTTCTTTGAGCGATTAAACCCCTCTTACGGCATTTATGTACATTTTAGTACACTGCATTTCGTAAGAGGGGTTTTCTCATCTCAAACTGAGCTTTAGTACTGATCTTCGCAAAGGGAATTTTCTGTTCTTAAATAAAACTTACCAGCGGTATAGAAATGCTGCGCTTAGCGTCTTATTCAAATGTCTGTACAGATTCTTGGAGAACCACATCTAAATCATTCACAACTGTATTATCAGGTGTCAGTGTAATTGAGAGCGGTTCAATATGTTCAACACCATACTGAGCCAATGTGTCAGTTGGAATCACAACCTTATATGTGCCCATCGGGAGTGATGGGAAGAAGTAAAAACCATCGTACGCTGTGTACGTGTGTGTAACAGGATTGTCTTCTTCATCAAAGAGAAGGAGAGGTTGCTCACTGAGGAGTGCAAGCTCACCATTCTGCATCAGAGACATTGTTCCGTTAATTTCACCAAGTTGTTGAATTGGGAACTCAATTGGGCCAATTACACCAGGTCGACCAAGAACATGCATGTTTGGAATAGAAGGCTGCATGTAAATATCTGGAAGAGTGTTGGTGAGAACCTCAACTTTGTTTGGAATAAAGGTTGCGATACGGCCTACCGTTGCCATACCTGTTTCATCTGTTGTAGCTTTAGACCCTCTGAGTCTACTACGGATTGTTACACCTTCAAGATTTTCTTCACCCTCGTCTTGGATGTTGTTTTCATTCTTATCAAGGAACGATTTCACCCAAAGAGAACCTTCACTGAAGCTAGAAGAGTTAGATGTCTTTTTATATCCATTGCGTGTTGGTGCAAGAGTTGTTGCGACACGGGCAAGCACGCGGCTATCACCGCCACTGCCATGTTCAGCGGTTACACCCACTTCAAATTGCGGAAGCTTCCAGTTAAGGCCTGCTGTATATCTGTTCTCTGTACGACCTGTAAAGTCACGCTCTAGGCCTGCATCTACAGTTAAGTCTTTGCTAATTTTACGTTGGGTATCAACTGAGATGCTCTCAAGCTTGCGCTCATCTTTGAGTGTGTAGTTACCACGGGCGCGGATGTCATAATCTTTTAGGCGTCCTCTGGCAGTTAATGTGCCGCTGAGTTCTTCAGGAGAAGCGTTATCAACGGATGTATAAGTCAGGTCATTACTCATAGCCATACCAAATACGCGAGATGAGAGACGGTTTATGAGTGACTTCTCAGATGCACTTTCAAGGAACTTTTGTTCACGACCTTCAAGGCTAAAGCGAACGGATGAATCAAGAAGACCTGTAAGCTGTGTATCGTAACGGACAAATGTATTATCTGTTTCGCTACGAAGCTCTTTCGGGAAGCCTCTAAATCTAGAGTAACCCGCACTCAATGATGATGTACGTGCAAGGGCGTACCTACCAAGAACGCTGTAAGCTTGGCCTTCGTTTGTTTGAGCTGTGTCACTTTGGAAGTAAAGGTTACCAGCTGTGCCTCGTAGACCCATGCTGATGGCATCAATGTCTCTTCCGCTAGACACACCATGGTACACGCCCCCAAGAAGAGAGAGGTTCTTTCTGAGACCATACTCAGCACGGGCAGAGAGAATATTTTCATCAGGGTTTTGGGTGCGGTTCTCGTCTACAGGAATAAAGGCATCTGTGGACTGCAAGTAACCCATGTTATACACAAACTGATCTTGCTTTAAGAGCCCTTGGCCAAGGAAGTATTTATCAAACTTCTCTTGTTTTTCACCATTTGGACCATAGAGAACAGTCTTAAATAAGTTTAAACCTGTTCCAAGAGGAAGGGCATCAAAACTATACTTACCGTCTGATCCAATCACTTGGAAATCAAGCAGGCGGTCACCTTGGTACACTTCTACGTCCCACCCAACAGGCCCGTCACCTGTAATTTCAAAGTTTTCAGGATCACGTACATATCCTGCAGGTTCGTT
Source organism: Pseudomonadota bacterium (assembly GCA_036141575.1). NCBI lineage: Bacteria > Pseudomonadati > Pseudomonadota > Pseudomonadota bacterium. Next base: position 66,902 of record JAYZXF010000008.1, read on the forward strand.
CGTCACGTTAATACCGCGACCCGTTTTATTGCCTGGCACAAGTGGAAGAGATTCAAGGTTAATATCACCAATCTCAAACTCGGTCGCTTTAAGGGGCCCTAAAAGTTTTGGCTCAAGTGTTTTGCGCTCAAGCACAACATTTAGATCTCTAATTTTAGGGCGTTCCCCAGAGTTTCGATCAACATTAATATTGGTACGTCCAGACATGAACGCGATGTCACCTTGTGTCTGAATACTTAAGTTGTTATTCGCAGCGCGATTACCTGAGGCATCCTGCGTAAATGTGTTGCTGTTTGTAAGGCGGATGGCAGGTTTACCAAAGGCTTTATATGGCACTTCTGTAATGCTGATATTTTGATTCTGCTGAGAATTAATAGAAGATTTTTTATACTTCTGCCAGAGGCTACGGCGTGACATCTTCGCCTGCAGAGGAATCTCTTCGTTGGGTTCAATATGCAGCATCAGATCTGCAAGGTTAAGCTCTAGGCCAATATCAAACCAATCTGCAAGGGCCTGTGAGGCCACAAAAATATCCATACCATCAGCGCGCACATCTGACGCATCTAGAGGAACATCTTTCCCACGGATAGTAAGCTTAGGTGTTGGTTGAACACGCAAAGATAGCGAGTTTTCCTGTTTACTAAACCAACCTTCAGCACGGCCTGTACCTGGGTCAACCTGCAGCCTGAACTGTAAAGACTCTGCAAGCACAGAAAGTGGAATGAACAGTTTGCCGTCTACATAGTAGGCTTCAATAATTTCTGCAACAACAACCTCACCAATCAAACCTTCTAGGAAAAGGAAATCTTGCTCATCAAAAGGCTGAGGTTCGATTGGGTCACCACCAAGGGAGGTAAGAACGGTAATTTCAGATCCTTCAGGGATTGGTTCTGCTTCTTCTTCAGAAAGGGCAATTTCATCGGGTGTTTCTACACCCGGTGTTGGGACTGGCTCAAGGTCTGTAAGAACCTCTGTTTCACTTGCTTGCTCAATCGGAACTTCTCTGCTTGTGAGCGTTTCTGAGAGGCCTTCAATAATGTTTTGCTCAATATCTTCTTTAGGTATGGAAGGTTGCGGTTGAGGCCTAGGTTTAACTTTCTGCGTGACAAGGATATCTGGTTGCTCTTGTGTAGGTGCGTCTTTGAGGATGATACCTCTGAGCCTTTCCTCTGCAGGCCTTACTGTCTTTTTAGGTTTGCTTGGGCGTACAGGGCGTTTACTTGCCAGCTGTGTCGCCGTTTCAATGTCTTTGAGCGTTGGGGCATCTTCAACATGCAGGGTCAAAATACCTGAACTGATTTCATTCATATTGAATTTGAGCTTAGGTTGCTTGATACCCTTTTTGTGGTAGTAGTCCGCAATAAACTGTAGGGAGTCTGTCATAGATTTCACAGTAAGGGGGGCACCTTCAAGGCGAAGCTTTACATCTTTGCTGAGTTCTTCAGGGAACTCAGTTGTTGAGATAGCGACCTGCTTAATAACAGGCTTGGCAGGTTTTACAGGCTTCTCAGCCACCATTTCTGGTGTGCCGCTAATAAACACAACACCTGCAGGCTTTTGGAAAGATTTAAATGTAATGTTGAGCCTGCCATTTGCTGGAATATCAACAGGTAGGTCATATGAAACCTGTGCAGGGTTTAACCCTTGTTTTTCTAGATAAGCTTTAATGGTATCTGAAACTTTACTAATCATCATTGGATCAACAGGAGTACCAAGAAGCTCATCTAATTCATCTCGAGCTGAGGCTTGTAATTCTGCAGGTAGCCCGTTAATAGCCACCTCTTCAATAGACTTATCAATAACCGTTGGCCAGAACAGACGGAAGATCTGTGCTTGTGCGTCTCTTGCAGCCTGCGCAAAAGACTCCTTTTGTGACACGGTCACAAAAAGAGCAAGAATCAGGACAATATATGGCGTACAGGCTCGTTTAATGGGGCTTCTCTTACGCTGTTTATTGTTGTTTTTACGTAGTAAGGGCACGTTGCCGCTTAATTTTAGAATACAAGTTATGGGCCAACTCCTCTAGAGAACGAAGGAAAAACAGTCTGTAAGGGACGGAGATCATGGCGAATAGTGCGCTATATATGCACCTTAGTTTAAAAAGTAACTAATTCTGACAGGCTAAGAAGTGTTTTTTATGGGGCGCTTATAGATCTTATTTTTTGAAAAAATGTTTCAATATGACACATTGTTTTTTATGGTTCGTTTTTAAATGTTCCAGTTGTATACGCACTCTCTTTACACAAGAATGTCAAGAAAAGTATGCAATTTTGGGTTGTTTTTCGTAAAAAATGTGCTTTGTAAGTAACAGGGGGACAATAGGAATAAAGCTTAAAGCCAGCAATGGTTTGAGAAGTTTTTTTCTTACTCTGTCAGACAAAATATACTGAATTTAGGACCAGTCTATATAAAAAGTTGGTTTGGGTTTTGCAGATTGGTTATCGCCTTTCGGCAAAACAAAAAGAAAATGTCTTGTGAATAAGCTAATTATTCGTAAGAAAAGGAGAAATAAAATGACTATGAAAAAAATCCTTCTTGCATCAGCTGCAGCAGTTTCGATTGCTGGTGGTGCATACGCGGCGACAACAAACATTGACGCCCTTGCAACTTTCGTAGCGGCGGTAACGCTAGGTAACGAAGTTGATATGGACTTTTCAAGTGTAGCGTTTAGCGCAGCCCCAACGGTTGCTGGTGATAACGTACAGCTTGGAACAGACGGTTCAATCGCATACAACGGTGTATTCTCTGTTGGTATTTCAGCGACACCAGCTGCTGGTGAAGTAGAAATTACTGCAGGTAGTGTTGGTGCTGTTGTTGATATTGAATGTGATACGACTGCGACAATGGGTGACGGTGGTGGTGAATCCATCAACGTGATTAACATTGAAGTTGCGACAACACCTGGTGCCTTTGGTACAGGTACAGCTTGTGCTGGTATCGGTACTCCTATTGCTGGTGGTGGTTACACACTACTTGGTGGTGGTGCTGATGTTCTTTACTTCGGTGGCCAAATCGATGGTGCTTCAGCATCTGGTGGTTTCGGTGCCGGAACATACTCGTCAGCAACAGGTGGTGACGACATCCAGGTTGATGTGAACTACCAGTAAAAAGTCTCTCCTTTTCTGACTTGAAGTGGATTGGGGGCGCGCAATGCTCGTCCCCGCCGCTTTCTTAAGTAAAGAGAAGGCTAAAAGGAGGCTGAAAATGCTGACCCATAAAAAAAGAAGAAGTACGAAGTTCATTGCTCAGTACACAGTTGCTTTAAGTGCACTGTTTGTATCGACACCACTTCTGCAGATTAAAGCAGAGTCAGGTGTTGGCGCCAATACGACAATTGGTGTGGTAGCGAGCTTTGTTGCAGGTGCAGGCATCTTGGATGCTGGCAGCCAAGTCCTTCTTGCGCGCCTCGTGCATATCCCAGCTGGTGATTTTGCAATTGGCACTGATGGTCGCATTGTTTTTCTTGGAACAAAGAACCCTTCAAATATTGAAGGCCAACGCGGCGAGTTCCGCGTTTCTGGCTTGAAGGGAGAATCTGTTCAAATCTCTTGTGGTGAAACAGCTGCATTGAGTAACGGAAAACAAAAGCTATCTGTAACTGGCGTAGAAATGGTTGCTGGTGAAGACCAAGCGGATCGTTACGGTACAGGATTTTCTTGTGCTGAGCAGTCTCGCAAAGGTGGAATCCAACATGTTCTGACAGGGAAGCAAAAGCACGACACAATCCTTTTGGGTGCGAGGGTACAGGTCAAAGATTATTTGATGCGTAGTTTCTATTCCTCTGAACAAGGTGAAGGGGAACCCGTGAGTATTGAAGTGAACTATATTTAGTTACTTATAAAACCCAAACAAAGACATCCACATTGTGGGTGTCTTTGTTTTTGAGGGAAGTTTTTCATCAAATACATCAGGAAAGCGTTTCTCACTTTCATAGATGAGACGCCCGTAAGCATCAATTATGGCACTTGTGCCTGTATTGGCAGATCGAATAAGGGGCAGGCCTGTTTCAATGGTTCTTACACGTGACATAGCAAAGAGTTGAGCTTCTGCATAGCTTTGATCCAGCCAGTAATCATTACTGATTTGAATAAGCACATCACTGTGTTTTGCATGCTTGCTTACAAAGAGCGGGTAAACAGCTTCAAAGCAGATGAGTGGTGTGAAAGAGAGCTTAGATGTGTGCATAAGAGGTGGGGTTTCACCGTGGGCAAAACTTTTATTGAGTTTGTCTTTTACTGTGGTTGCAAACTCAGGTAACCACTTTTGGAATGGCACAAACTCTGAAAAGGGTACAAGGATGTTCTTATGATACATCTGTATCTCTTGATCTTTTTGCACAAGAGCGAGGGCGTTGTAGTCTATTTTCTCATTGCGGTCGCTTGTACCTGTAATGAGGTATTGTTCTTCACTTAAGGGTTCTGTAATAAAGCGCTCAATCACTTTATCTTCTTTTAGGTATGTCGGCGTTCCCCATTCTGGCCAAATGACAAGGTGTATGTCCTCAAGGCCTTCTGCGCGCATGAGGCCCTTGTTCTTTTTAATGAAAGCAAGAGGTGTGTGAGCGTCTCTATCATTAAGGGTAATACCTGTTTGTACGATGCGTACGGTTGGTGCGTTTTCAGCGTACTCAGTTGTGGTGCTTTGGAGTCTATATGTACCAAGGCCTACCCAAGCTATGAGGATCATAGCTGTAATGGGAATAAAGCTTCTGTTTTTGTAAATAGAAAATGTGCAGCAGCTTACCAGTATCACAAGAAAGCTTAGCAGGAAGATAGAACCAAGACTTGCAGCTTGCATGAGGGTGAGAGAGAACGTTGCTGTATAGCCAATCAGGTTCCATGGCAGGCCATATGATACCGTTGTGAGTAGTACTTCTCCTATCGTCCAACAGAGGGCAAACAAGAAGGGAAGAAGAAGAGGTTTGCTATATTTGCTGATAACAGAAAAGGCAGCCCCAGCAAGGCCAGCATAAAGCCCTAAATACAAAGAGGGGAACAATGAAATAAAGGCAAAGGCATCTTCATTGAAGTATTGAACTGTGATTTTAATCCAATAGAAATGAGTCACATAATATGCATAGCCAAACGCATAACCATATAAGAATCCAAGCCATATTTTTTGTTGTTTGCAAAGTGACATGAGAGTCCCAAAGAAAACTGGTAGGAGGAACCATAAGTACACAGGCGCAAAGCAGAAATAACAGAGTGCACCCATAAGTGTGCATAATAAAATTTTAGCAAAAGGAGATGTGGCAAGGTTAGCTGTTGACACGTTTACGTAAAACCCTTCATCCTATGAACTATGAAAAAAATACTTCTTTACACTATCTTTTTTACTAGCGCATTACAAGCCTTCGCGCTTCCGCCGAACGTGACCCTTTCTAACCAGGTGAATATGGATTTTGGTGCAGCGGAGGCTGGTGGTCTTGCTGGCGGGACATTGAGCTTAGGAACTGATGGCAGTGTGACTTATACAGGTGATGTGACTGGCGACGGTGTTGGAGTGGCAGGGCAAGCGCGTGCAAATCCGCTTAATGGCGCGACAACAGCTGAAGTGAGCTGCTCAACAGGAGCCACTTTGTGTGATGCTTCAAGCAACAGTTTAGCTGTGACAGGTATTGAAGTTTCTACAGGTAATGGTCGTGGTGTATATGGTACTGGAACGGCTTGTAATGGTGTTGGAAATGCTATTGGAAGTATTACATTAAATGGCACATTGAACCAAAGGTCTTTGTTTTATGGGGGAGTGCTAACTGTACCTGCTGCTACAGCCTTGGATGGTGGGTATGGCACGAATATAACATGTGGAGCGCCCTTTACGGTAGAGGTGGTGGTACCATGAATATTTCTATAAAACGAACAGTAGCTTTATCTATAGTATGTTCTTTGATATCAGGCAAATTATGGGCCCCACCTTCAGTGTCTATTACAAAGGCACAGAATATAGATTTTTCCAATTTAGATTTTGTGGCATTACCAGGCACAGCATCTGTTGGAACAGATGGAACAATTTCTTATAATGGTTCGCTAAGTGGTTCTGGTGTGGGTACAGCAGGGCAGTTCACGTTAAGTGGCAAAGGGGGCGCAACCGTTGCAGATTTATCATGTGGCACGACGATAACGTTGTGTGATACATCTTCTAACACTGTAGATATTACTGGTACAGAGCTTGCTGTAACCTCAAGTAGAGGGGGGTACGGTTCAGGAACAGCTTGTGCTGGTGTAGGAAACGTGGTTTTACCAAGTGTAACAGTGAAAGGCGCAGCATCTGGAAGAA
>JAYZXF010000009.1 GCA_036141575.1 Pseudomonadota bacterium
TACTGTTCGCAGTGTCACTGACTTTGGTATCTTTGTAGGTCTGACTGAAGAGATCGATGGTCTTGTACACATGTCTGACATCTCTTGGGAGAAATCTGGTGAAGACGCTCTATCTGAGTACAAGAAAGGCGACACTGTTAAAGCAGTCGTTCTTTCTGCGGACGCAGATAAAGAGCGCGTATCACTTGGTATCAAGCAAATGGGTGAAGACCCAATGAAGGCTGTTTCAGGTGCATTCAAGAAGGGTGCAACAGTTACTGGTAAAGTAACAGAAGCAGACGACAAGGGTATTACTCTTGATATCGGTGGTGAAATGCCTGGCTTCATTAAGCGTGCTGATGTAGCGCGTGAAAAAGCTGAGCAAACGCCAGAAAACTTTAACGCAGGTGATGAAGTAAGCGCGAAAGTGCTTTCTGTAAGCGCACGTGATCGTCGTGTGAACCTGTCGATTAAAGCTCTTCAAATCGATGAAGAAAAAGCAGCTGTAGCTGAGTACGCTTCATCTTCTGAAGGTGCTGCAACTCTTGGTGACGCACTTGGTGCGGCCCTTGCTGGTGCAAAAACTGATGAAGAAAAGCCTGCTAAGAAAACAGCAGCTAAAAAATCTACAAAAAAATCAGCTGAGTAAAGCGTGAGCAAACTCGTGACTACTTTTGTAGAAATGAATCAGAAAAACCGTCCGAGACGTCTCGGGCGGTTTTTCCTTATTGGTTTGGTTGTTCTTGGTCTGTTTATGTTTCTTGGAAGAGAAGCTGGTCCAAACAAAGCTGAACCGCATATTGCAACACTTCGCATTGAGGGCATGATCCTTCAGGATCTTGCGCTTGAGCAAACGCTCAAAGAAATTGAGACCAACCCGAATGTTAAGGGTGTGATTGTTTATGTGAACTCTGGTGGTGGCACCATGACTGGTGGCCTTTCACTCTATCAGGGTCTTAAAAATATTCGCGAACAGAAACCTGTTACCGTGCTTATGGGTGATATGGCAGCTTCAGCTGGTTATATGGCTGCACTTGGTGGTGAGTATATTGTGGCAAGTCCTGCGACACTTACTGGGTCTGTAGGCGTGTTTATGCCGCTTGTGGATGCCAGTGGTTTGATGAAAAAACTAGGTGTGACATCTGCTATTGTTGAAAGTGGCGACCTAAAAACGGCGACGCTTCCTGTGCAAACACGTACGCAAAAACAAGATGCTTACTTACAAGATATGGTGATGGATTTGCAGGACCTGTTCATGCAGGTTGTGTTGGAAAATCGTCAACTTACTGAAACGCAAATGAAAACGATTTCAGACGGCCGAGCAGTTACTGGAAGACAAGCGTTTAAGTTGAATTTGATTGATGCCTTAGGGACCCAATTTGACGCTCAGAGCTGGATTTTTAATACCAAGAATGTTGACAAAAGCCTTCCTTTTGTAGAGTATGTGTGGGCTGAGGAACACTCACTACTGAAGCAGTTGTTGATGGGAAACTTAAGTGAATCACAACTTGCTGTTTCGTTACTCGCACATATAGGGAATACGCTGAGTGCCTTAAGTTTGCCTCAGTAGAAATAAATTTGTAAAAAATAAGAGAGCATTATGACAAAATCTGAACTTGTTCAAAAAATGGCTGCGCAAAACCCAACATTGCCAATCTCTGATATCGAGCTTGTGGTAAACACAATCTTCGAAGAGATTTCAACGGCACTGGTTCGTGGTGATCGAGTTGAACTTCGTGGGTTTGGAGCTTTTAGTGTTCGTGAACGTGAAGCTCGTGTTGGACGTAACCCACGCACTGGTGAATCTGTTAAGGTTCCTGGTAAGCGTGTACCGTTCTTCAAAATGGGTAAAGATCTTAAAGAGCGTATCAACTCTTAGAGAAATCCAAAAAAGGCGCTCTGTTATTACAGGGCGCTTTTTTTATGTTAGGCTATCAGCTATGGAACCAATGAAAAAAATAACAGCACTTCTGTTCTCATTTGTGTGTATTGCCCTGTCGCTTTGGGTTGTCGCACATAACCTGAATCACACAACTCTCTCACTTGGCTTTATGAGCTTCTCTCAGCCGCAGTGGGTCTGGATGCTTGCTTCAGCTTTTGTTGGGTTCCTTCTGACGGCACTCGCATTTCAAGCGCGTGTACTTCATCTTAAGTTTCAAATGAGACAGTTGAGGAAGAAACTGCTCCTTCAAGGAAAAGTTGCGCCTAGGAATGAAGAAAGCCTTGGTGACGAATCACCAAGGCTTTCAAAGTTAAATAAACTAAAGAACTAAAAGGTTATCTTTTTGCGAGCTGCTTGATCATCTCAAGCGCTGTTTTGCGAGAACCTTTATCTTCGATAGCGTAGTATGCAGCAATCAGCTGGCCTGTTTCTTTATTGCTTAGGTTTTCAAGATCTAGACCTTCAACCTTTTCTGCTACCGCAAGCCCACTTTGTTGTGTGCTACCGATACCATCAAAAAAGAAACTTACAGGTACTTTAAGGAATTTGGAAACAGCGTATAAGCGGCTTGCTGATACACGGTTTGTTCCGTTTTCGTACTTTTGTACCTGCTGAAATGTAATACCGAGTGCAGATGCCAGTTTCTCCTGGCTTATACCTGCAAGCATACGACGTTGTCGAATTTTTTGTCCAACATGAATGTCGACTGGATCTGGCATAAGTCTCCTTGCTATTTTGGGCATCTTCTTCTTCCTTCTCTTCCTCTTATGGAAACGGAAGGCGCAATCCGGATGCCAATTCGAAGATCGACTATAATCTAAAATATGTCTGATGAAAAGCGAAAATTTAATTTTGTTTTAAAAATCAATGATTTCTACTAAGTGTGGTAGGTTGATATTTTGTCTACAATCTGGAATTGCCAGCTTTGTATACGGTGTGGAAGGTTAGGTTGTATGATCCATTCTGTAACACGTCATGTTCTAAAATGGGACAACTTTAAGGCGAGTTTCTTACGAGTTATTGATTCAATTGAGATTATTCGGAGATGTGAGTGTAGAGGATGCAAAAAATAAATCCCAAAATGAAACAAAAAACCTCCCCCACGAATGGGAGAGGTTCTTTTTCGATGAAGAGGGGGATCAATTTTTAACGAAAGATCCGAGGCAGGATAATTACACACCAAAGGATCGCAAAAAATATGAGGATAAAATCCCCATCATTATCTTTTTCTGATGTTTGATCTTCGGTTGCTTGTTCTGCAGACTTTGCAGCTTCAATGCTTGCACGCAGCTCCTCTTCAACTTCAGCCAATTGATCTTGGTATGCCTCAGGCTGCCCGGCAAAGGTGGTGAGCATCAAGCCGCTGTTTTCATCACCGCCAGCATCATCTGCATAGTCCAGAATCACGCCTGTGTCCCAGTCAATGATTTGGCCTGTGTTAAAGTCAGGACCATCAAAGCGCTGAAATGTTGGTTCAATCCATTCGCCGTTTTCAGCAGAAGGGGCTTCACCAAGCTCTTCAAAGCTGATGCGAACCATGGCAGCATCACTGCTGCGGTCATGATAAATCACCAGTTCACGTTCCCAGTTAATGACGCGCACGTAAGTCCGTGTATCACCATCTGCTTTGAACTTGAATTTGTGCACGGTAATGGCACCATTGGCTTCGGTCGGTTCAATGACCTTGGCCCGAGCAAAGAAAGCCGCCTCAGCATCTTTCATGGCTTGAAGTTCAGCCAGTTGTAGGTTCAGTTGCTCTACTTGCGTGGTGAGTGCGGCAACGGCTGCGCTCTTGTTTTCAATGGAGGCAACAAGTGCATTTAGTTCTGCGGTTTGTTCTTCGAACTTGTTGTACTTGATAGCTTCTAGCTCTGCGATAGCGCTTTCCAGTTGTGCTTTCAGGCTTTCAGCCTCTGCAATCGCTGCAATGGTTGCGGCTTTGCGTATTTCAAAGCTGGCAAGTTCAGAGTTTTGCTCATCCAGAATTTGCTGGTTGGCAGTCACTTGAGCACTTAGCTCTGCAAGCTCTCTTTGCAGGCGTTCTTTTTCGCTCTCACCGCAGGCGGCCAGTAGCAAAGATGCACCAAGGGCCAGCGGCAGAAGCGTGCGTTTCAATGAAAACTTCATGAGAGAGTTCTCCTTATATGGTAGAAAGGGAGGGGAAAGATGTAAATTACACTGTGTATACATTGCTGGGACGGGCAAAGTCAAGGAAGATTGCTTTATATGATTAATTGGATAGCGCTTGCGCTGATTTTTAGTTTTATTCGAACTGGCTTTACCATGCTAAATGAGTGGGCCAAACTTCCGGGTACGGTCATGTTGGTTTGGCGTGGTTTTTGGCCATTTATTTTTATGACGCCTGTTATGTGGCTGATTGAGATGCCTTCTGACCCTAAGTTTTACCTCTTTATTGCTGTGAATGCGATTTTTGCAGCCATCACGGATGCAAGAAACTTTGAAAGCTCAGCACGCTTTGGGGGAGGGGTGACCTTACGCTTGCAACCTGTTTCTCTGGTTCTTGTTTTTCTGGCATGGATTGCTGTTTCAGCAGAGCAACGCGCTTTGGTTATGAGCCATCCGTATCATATGTTGGGCATTTTAGGGTGTCTGGCGCTTGGTGCTGTGGCACTTTCCCATCTCAGACATTGCCATGTATCTAAGCGTGCGTTTATGTATCTTTTGCCAACAGTCGCAGTTGCTCCGTGGATTGATGTATTTAATAAACTGGCGATGGATACCGTTGGAACTTGGCATGCCGTGGTGACATATATTTGGTTCCAGAGCGGCCTTATGACAGTGATGGGCATTGCCTTTTTAGCGATGAAACAAAAAGCTCATTTGAAAGCGGTATCTCAGGTGAGTCAGCAGCACCTTGCTTTTGGATGTGCCATGGGGGTAATTCTGGTGTGTGCTGGCCTAAGTAAGAATAGTTCTATGATGCTGACGCCAAATCCAGCCTATGTTGCAGCAATTGCTATGGTGTCACCCCTTTGGGCAACACTTTTGTATAAAGCCATTGGAAAAAAAGAAGAGGCCAATGTGGTTATGGGCCTCCTCTTTGTGTTTTTTATCACCTTGATGCTCTTGATTGCGGGGCTTATCCCTCAGGCTGAATAGCAACCTTCACTTTTTGAGCATCTGTTCCGTACTCAGCAATAACAGATGGGTATTGGAGTGAAACCGTGTTCTTCTTGCTTGATTCACTACGGAGCTGGCCGCAGGCTGCAAGAATATCTTCCCCACGTGTTTTACGCACGGTGACATCACATGAGTATTTCTCAAGGATACGTGCAAACGCATGCATGCGGTTGTTGCTGCTGCGCTCAAACGGGCTACCTGGCCATGGGTTAAATGGAATCATGTTAACCAGTGATGGAATGCCATCAATCAGCTTACCAAGGGCATGAGCATGCTCTTCTGTATCGTTGGTATGGCTCAGCATGACGTATTCCCATGTGATACGTCTGTGAGACTTAAGAGGATATGCACGGACAGCTTCAATGAGGTCTTCAACAGGGTACTTCTTGTTGATCGGCATAATCTTAGTACGTGTCTCGTTATCTGGAGCGTGGAGTGAAACCGCAAGGTTCACACCAAGTTCGCCCACCTTAGCAATATCAGGCACCACACCTGATGTAGAAACAGTCAGCTTACGGCTACTCATGTTAAAGCCATTTTCGCTCATAAGAACGCGCAAACTTTTAAGCACGTTATCTGTGTTATAGAGGGGTTCACCCATGCCCATAAACACAACGTTGGTGACTTTACGTTTGTTGCCCAGCCATTCACCTAGTTGACGTTTTGCCAGGTATACCTGTACAAGAATTTCTGCTGCCGTAAGGTTGCGGGCAAGGGCTTGGGTTCCTGTATGGCAGAAACGACAAGTCAGCGTACAGCCAACTTGAGAGGACACACACAGTGTGCCTCGTTCGCCTTCAGGAATGAAAACAGTTTCAACTTCGTGTCCGTCATGGAGTTTAAAGAGCCATTTCACAACGCCGTCGGTTGCTTTTTGCTCAGCTGTGATTTCAGGGAGCTCAAAGCTTATCACCTCAGCCATGCGGGCACGGTCATCCTTTGAGATGTTGTTCATCTCATCTGGGTTAATGACGCCTTTATCAAAAACCCAATCGCGGGCTTGTGAGGCACGAAATTTCTTTAAACCAGCCGCTTCAAACGCCTCTTTTAGGCGCTTTGGCGATGTATCAAGGATGTGTAATGTATTTTCCATGCCCTTGATGTAAGGTGTTTCGCTGCTTTTTACAAGGCGTAAAACGCTCCTAAATGGTTTATTTACGCAATTTTTTTGTTTTAATCAGCTTTCGCAGAGCGCATGTATGCCTGATACACTTACGCTTCCACGACTTCTTAAAACAAAAAACTTATCGTAAAACGCTGATAGACAGCTTAAATACATTTATAAATCGTTTTAGCTGTGCTATTAAAAGGTGCAAATATAGTTTGAAAGTAAAGGACATACTCGTCATGGGATTTAAATGCGGCATTGTTGGCCTACCAAACGTAGGGAAATCAACACTTTTTAACGCACTGACAGAAAGTGCTGCGGCAGAAGCTGCAAACTACCCATTTTGTACCATTGAGCCAAACGTAGGTACAGTGGCTGTTCCTGATAGTCGCCTTAACATCCTTGAAGGCATTGTAAGCCCAGAGAAAACAATCCCAACACATATTGAGTTTGTAGATATTGCTGGTCTTGTTGCGGGTGCAAGTAAGGGTGAAGGCCTTGGGAACCAGTTCCTTGCTAACATTCGTGAAGTGGATGCCATTGCACATGTGGTGCGTTGTTTTGAAGACGATAACATCACGCACGTGGCTGACCGTGTAGATCCTGTAAGCGATATTGACGTGATTCACACAGAGCTAATGCTGGCTGACCTTGCAAGTGTTGATAAAATGATTGAGAAGGATGCTAAGAAAGCAAAAAGCGGTGATAAAGAAGCAAAGAACCGCATTAGCCTTCTGACGAAATACAAAGAAGCTCTTGAAGACGGTAAAATGGCGCGTATCGTTGAGCCAACATCTGATGAAGAAGAAGTGGCACGTCAGCTAACTCTTCTGACAACAAAGCCAATCTTCTTTATCTGTAACGTAGAAGAAGACAACGTTGCGACAGGGAACGACCACAGTAAAGCTGTTGAAGCTTACGCAAAAGAGCATGATGCAAACGCTGTTGTGGTTTCTGCTGCCATTGAAGCTGAGCTTGTTGGCCTTTCTGGTGAAGAGAAAGGTGAATTTCTTGAAAGTCTTGGCCTTGAAGAAGCAGGCCTTGCTCGTGTGATTCGTGCAGGTTACGACCTTCTTGGTTTGATGACATACTTTACAGCAGGTGTGAAAGAAGTACGCGCTTGGACTGTGCGTGAAGGCAGTACAGCTCCACAAGCAGCTGGTGTGATTCATACAGACTTTGAAAAAGGTTTCATTAAAGCTGAAACTGTTGCCTACGATGACTTTGTAAGCCTTGGTGGTGAAAGCGGCGCGAAAGACGCTGGTAAGCTTCGCCAAGAAGGGAAAGAGTACATTGTCAAAGATGGTGACATTATGCACTTTAAGTTTAACGTCTAAAAACATTCCTCAGCAAACCTGCAAATTGGTTTGCTGCTAAGAAAAAGCCTGCTCATGTATTTCATATACACGACGCGGGCTTTTCTTTTTGCAAATACAATTTTCGGAATTCCTGAGAAACGTTTTTGAAGAGCTGTAAAACTGATTTTATTTTCTATTAGCATAGTGCTAGCCTAGAGGAGTGTGAGGCGAATAGCCGAACCAAAACCTTCAGAGGTTTTGAGCGATTTAAAGCATTAAAAAACAGGACGGAGTATTGTTTTTACAAAAATAGCTTTAAACCAAGATATTGTTTTGTGAGCTATCGTCTTTTTGAAATAGCGAAGCGTATGAAAAAAGCGAGAGCGTAAAGCAAAGAAGAAAAGGGCAATTTATGAAAAACAATTTCCTAAAAATTGTGGCTGTGTTAAGTGTATTGCATACAGTATCTTTTGCACGTTTTAGCTGGGGAGAACCAGATATGTTTTGGGGCAAGCCCAAAGAAGCCAAAAACACACATGTAATCATGCTGCATGGCATTTTGAAGAGCGATTCGCATATGCGTTGGCTCGAAAAGGCTTTTGTCAGAAAAGGCTACATTGTTTCCAATGTGAATTACCCAAGTACCAAGAAAACCATTGAAGAGCTTTCAGATAAGTTTCTGCGCCCTGTTATTGAAAGTAGCGAAGCAGAGAAGATTGTTCTGCTGGGTTACTCTATGGGTGGCTTGTTGATTCGCTCTTATCTTTCAGGTGAGGTTGATCCTCGCATTGAGAAGGTGCTGATGCTTGGGACACCCAATGGTGGTTCTGAGATTACAGACTTCTTGAAGGATACGCCAATTCTGGATGCGTTTTATGAACGTGGCTTTGGGGTTGCGGGTCAGCAGCTGGGTACCATTGATAACGTGGCCAAAAACTGGACATTGCCTGAAACCATTCAGTACGGTGTGATTGCCGGAAAGTGGACTGTTGACCCTGTATCGAGCGTGTTTATTTTGCCTGGGCCGAATGACGGCAAGGTGACGGTGGAAAATACCAAACTACCAGTTAAGCATGAGCATGTTGTACTTCCTGTCAGTCATATGTTTATGCCGCAAGCCCGAAAGGTCATTAAAGCAAGCCTTCGCTTTGTCCATAAAGGGCACTTCTAAAATCGAAAACAAAAACAGCCGCCTCATTGGGCGGCTGTTTTGCATTATGCAAAAGGAAAGGGACAAGCGTAAAGCTTGCCCCAATCAATCGATTTATTGTGCCACACGACGTGCAGACATGGTGTTTTCGCCTTCTTGGACGAAATACTGGTTGCCGTCGAGGGTTGTGATCAGCAGGCCGTTGACAATGTTGCCGCGGATATTCATCCGTGCAGAGGTCACGCCATCGGCTGTGAATTCACGACCAATCCAGCTACCACGACCATGACAGTCTTCACCGTTTTCGGAGAAAACCAGAACGTAGGAGTCGGCACCGGAAGTGACGTGCTTGTGGAAGTTCTGCGAAACTTTCCGCTTCAAAGGGAAGCAGCCGTTGCGCTGATTGAAGGGGCCGCCCTGCATGCGCAGGTGCTGACCATTTTCGTTGAACACAGCGTTCATCGAATCAGCAGCAGAATAACCAGCAGGTACAACCTGCGGATCGGTCAGGCCTGAGCCGTTGTTGCCAGCGATGCCAGCGGTTGCGGTCAAGGTCAGAGCGATTGCAGTTGCGATCAGAGTTTTCATGGCGTGTTTTCCTTTGTATGTAAAACGCCGAGTGCATCTCGTAATGGTGGAATAGATGCAAACAAGAGGACCCTCCACAGGGTTGTGAGATGGTAGAACGGAGCACATAATTGGCGGTAAAGCCAAAATGTAAATTTAAAGCCTTACCTCATATTTGTTTATGTAGGGGGGAGTTAATAAAAAATCAACATTTAGCTGACATTTGCAGTGCTTGCTCTCAGCGCTTCATTTTCCAAATATAAAATTTATAAAATAAAACGCTACACAAGCGTGTGTCTTGGCCTAAAGCTTTTTATGTCTATCCATCTCGCGCGAGATGGATAGAGTATGCTTTATGCCGCTCAAAACCTCTTAAGGTTTTGGCTCAGCCAGATGGCTTCGCACTCGTATAGGGTACGTTATCCTATAAAGTTGTAGCGCTCTTCAGGTAGGTAGACCTTGTGGCCGTTTGCATCATTTTCTGTTTGGTACAGGTAGTACTTTGGTGCTGTAAATGTGAGAGCAGGTACATGAGGAAGGTTTTGCATGATATAGGCAATGTCCTCTTCGCTCACATGCTTAAGTCGCATAAGCGTAATGTGTGGCGTGAATGTGCCTTTAAGTGGCATGCCTAAGTGCTGTTGCACAACCTTATCCAAGTTGTTCTGGAAACTTATAAGGGCATCGCTATGTTTAACACCAGCCCAAATGTAGGTTTGGTTCTTCACTTGAAAGTAACCAATTTTTCCAAGAGTGAGTGGAAAGCTTTTAAAACGAGAGTTTTTGAGATGGGCGTCAATATCGCTCACATCAAAGCGTGTTTGGTAGCCCATATATTTAAGAGTGATGTGCAGATTATGGTCTGCAGTGAGGGTCATGTTTTCCCATAGGTGAGGGGGGATGGAGCAAGAGATAAGGTGCTGAGCCTCGATTAAGGCTTCCTGAATATCATCAGGAAACTTGCCAAGGCCCAGAAACGTATTCTTTTTAACTGTCACCATGCTCCCGAGCGTATTTGAAAGCTTTTTTGATGACAGGCAGAGCTTCATAGCTAGCAAGTTGGCCTTCTTCGGCAAGCTTGACAACTTCGTCTTCTGTGTAGAAAGTCCAGCCCACCATTTCTGTGCTGTCTTTCAGTTGAGACACTTCACCATCAGAAAGCATGTAAACATAGTCAAAGGCAAGGTGATCTACATCAGCTTGTTCAAAGTACTGTTGCTTTTGCTTGAGCTTGATGCTGACTGTTGTCTCTTCCGTGAGTTTTGTGTGGTCAATTTTAATAGAGCACTCTTCAAACACTTCGCGGGCAGCACCTTCGGCAACAGATTTGTCACCACTATCAAGGTGGCCACCTGCGTACCAAAGTAAACCGGCTTGCTCAACGCCTCTACGGGTCGCTAGCATCATTTTATCACCATGAATCATGATCACCCCACCAGAGAGGCTGTAATGCGTCCACGGGCTAATGTAGTGCCAGTCGCGCTTATAGATAAGCTTCAATACAAGTTGCGCCAGTTTGTAACGAGTACTCCCTGGCGCAATACGTAAGCCTTTTTTACTGTTTTGGTCACCCATAAGTTATCCTAATTTTTTATTTCTTTGAGGAGCCCTTTCTTCCTTCTTACATCTTAAGTACATTTCAGTACTCTACGTCTTAGAAGGAAGAAAATTCTCTCTCAAAACAGTCTGTCGCCTTTAAATAAAATTTAAGACAACTGAGTTGTTTAGTGCACATCCTTCCAAATTTGGCGCTTCAATGCGTAAGCAAGCGCTGTGAAGATCAGAAGGTAAAGGATGATGTAAACACCAAGCTTCTTACGTGCAAGAAGCTCAGGTTCAGCAGTCCATTGCATGAAGTAAGCAACGTCGCGAGACATTTGCTCAACAGTCGCCTCTGTACCATCGTGGTACTCAACCTGACCATCGTTAAGTGGTGCAGGCATCGCAATCACGTGACCTGGGAAGGCGTGGTTAAAGTAACCGCCATCTGGTAGGCCGTCTTTAAAGTACTTAGCGTATTTTGCTGGAACATCGTCTTCGTAACCTGTGAGTAGTGCAAATGTGTAATCTGCACCAAATGGACGTGCTTTGTTCATCAGAGATAGATCTGGAACAACTTTACCGTACACGGCTTGCGAGTCTTCTTCGCTCAGCTGCGAGATCAGTTTATCGTTGATACCAAGGTCCATCTCAGCAGCAAGTGCTTTCGCGTCTGCTTCAGTGAACTTGGCTTTCATCAAGTTACGGTGAGAGATGTATTTAAAGCTGTGGCAAGACAGGCAAACCTGCGTTGCTACCGTGTAACCACGCAGCAGCTGGTCTTTATCCCAGTCCGCAACAATCCCTTTAAAGCCCCAATCTTGTTCAGTTGGTTTTGGAGTACCACCTGCTGCAAATGACATCACAGGAAGTACAGTTGCAAGAGCGAGTGTAAATAGTGTTTTCATGTTTTTATTCTCCTTACTCTTACAAGCTTTTTGGTACTGGCTTTGGTTTTTCAATCTTGTTTACCAATGGTAAAACAAGGAAGAACGCAAAGTGGTAGAATGTTGCAAGGCGACCAATTGTAATGTAGATGCCTTCTGGTGGTTTTGCGCCAACCCAGCCCAGTACAAACATGTTGATGAAGAAAAGAATCAACAGTGGGCGGAAGATTGGGCGGAAACGAGCGCTGCGCGTTTTCCCTTTATCAAGCCAAGGCAGAACAAATAGGATTGCAATTGCAGCAACCATCGCAACAACACCAAGCAGCTTATCTGGAACAGCTCGCAAAATCGCGTAGAACGGTAGGAAGTACCATTCAGGAACGATGTGTGCAGGTGTTACCATTGGGTCTGCAGGGATGTAGTTATCTGTGTGACCAAGGTACTCAGGTGCGTAGCACACCATGAATGTGAATGGGATCAGGTAAACCCCAAGGCCAAAGATATCTTTAATTGTGTAGTAAGGGTGGAATGGAATGAAGTCCGTATCCTTCTTCAGGTCAATACCCACTGGGTTGTTTGACTTGTGCGTGTGTAGTGCCCAAAGGTGAAGGAAGACAACACCAACAATCACAAATGGTAGCAGGTAGTGTAGTGAGAAGAAGCGGTTTAGCGTCGCGTCACCAACACTGTAGCCACCCCATAGCCAGATCACAACGTGCTCACCAACAAACGGGATAACCGATAGTAGGTTGGTAATGACCGTTGCACCCCAGAAACTCATTTGTCCCCATGGCAGTACGTAGCCCATGAATGCTGTCGCCATCATGAGGAAGAAGATGATGATACCCATCCACCAAAGAACCTCACGAGGGCCTTTGTAAGAGCCGTAGTACAAACCACGTGCCATGTGAATGTAAACCACAATGAAGAAGAAACTCGCCCCAACCATGTGCATGTTACGGATCAACCATCCGTACTCAACGTCGCGCATAATGTGTTGGATCGAGTCAAACGCAAGGTTTACATCTGGTTTGTAGTGCATCACAAGGAAGATACCTGTGATGATTTGTAGCATAAGCGCGATACCTGCAAGAGAACCAAAGTTCCACATGTAGCTCAGGTTTTTTGGTGTTGGATAATCAACAGCGCTATGTTTCATGAATGAGAAAATCGGCAGGCGGTAGTCAAACCACTCGATCGCTTTTTGTGTATTACTTTTGCTCATCGTTTACTCCTTAACCAATTTTAATCATTGTTGGGCTGAGGAATTCGTATGGAGGAACCTCTAGGTTAGATGGTGCTGGGCCACGACGTACACGACCTGATGCATCAAACTGAGAACCATGGCATGGGCAAATCCAACCGTCGTATTCGCCACCATCCATAGGGACACATCCAAGGTGTGTGCAGACAGCCATAGCCACGAGCCATTTTTCGTCTTGTACGCGTGCTTCATCCTTTTGAGGGTCGAGCAGCGTTGATGCTGTATCATCTTTGCGTGATGCGTTGATCTCTGTCGCTGTACGGTGCTTAATAAACACTGGACGACCACGCCAAATAACTGTTTTTGTTTCGCCTTCAGCAATATCGCTAATGTCTACTTCAGTAGAGGCAAGTGCTTTTACGTTATCAGCAGGTGCCATAGACTTTACAAATGGTACGGCTGCGCATGTTGCGCCGGCAACACCAAATGCCGCAGTCATATCAGTTAGGAATTTGCGTCGAGAGACGTCTTTAGGATTCGTCGAGGGCTTAGCCCCTTTAGCCTGTTCCGACATAATTTTTCTTCTTTTCATTGATCAATATTTGTACAAATAAACACGGAAACTATACCGCTCTTTTGTTTATTTTCCAAGCATTTTGCCTTGCAAAAATGAGGGAGGTTTGAGATAAATCAATTGATCGTTAATCTTTCTATACGTTTTTAGAGGTTTTACATGAAGTGTAAAGAGACATTCGAGCGCATTAAGTATGCGCATAAACGGCTGTGGATCGTCCGTCATGGGCGCTCTATCGGCAATGAAGATATTTCCAATTATGGCAAAATGCCATGCACCGTTTTGCCGTTGACTGATGAAGGTGAGCAGCAAGGTCGCGATGTTGGTCAGTTCTTTTTTGATGCCGCTCATCATTTTGATTGGGTAGGGGATTTTCAGCCTGAAGTGATTGCAAGCCCGTTTAAGCGTGCGCATCATACTGGTGAACTGGCGCTTGAAACCATGGCCGCTCAAGGGCTGGATCAGCTCTTTGGTGGCCGTATGACAATTCTGGATGACTTGCATGAGCAGTCTATGGGTATTCTGGATGGTATGGGCCTTGTCCGTATGCAAAAAGAACGTCCGAAAGCCTATGCTGAGCTGTTGAAGCATCTGGAACATGACGCCTTTTCTTGGTATACGCCGCCGCAAGGTGAAAGCGGAAGCTTGAGCGAAAGTGGCATGGATGTGCACCGTCGGTTGAGGCCTGTGTGCCAGTATATCAATGACAGTGAAGCCCGGGATATTTTGAGTTTCGGTCACGGAAATACCAACCGCTTTTTGCCGCGTGATTTGCTGGGTGTGTCTTGGGAATGGTCTGAGCACCAGCCGATTGGACCCAATACTGGTGTGCGCTTGCTCTATCAGGAAAGGCCTGGTGAGCTGTTTAAGGATCATGGCTATGTCTATGAACCTTTTTATAAGCGTATCCCGAAGGGACGCGGTGGTGCTAACTTTGACGGCTACGAGCTGGGTGATGAAAGCTACGCAAAGCGTATCTATCGCCTGATCGCTGAAAAAGATGATCGTCACATTTAATGAATCGAAAAAAGAACAGCCCTTCGGGGCTGTTTTTGTTTATTGGGAAGCTTCTTTGGCGGTTTCTTCGCCTGCCATAGCGCCTGCACCTTGTGAGGCTTCATAGCTTGTGAGTTTGTCACGCAGTTGTTTGATGGTGATGCCTAGAATATCTGCAGCGTAGCGGCGGTCACCTTCACAGTAATTCAGTGTTGAAAGGATGAGGTCACGCTCAACTTCTTCCATCGTATGCCCAACCATACGGCTTGCAGGGCGGTTAGCGCCTGTTCCGCCTTCAAACATGCCACCAGCAGCCGCGTAAGCGCCAGCAGCAGCATTACCTTTAGGTGCTGCTTGTGCAGTAGGTTTATCTTCAACAGTGCGGCTTGCCGACATGGGTGAAATCATAATGTGATCCGCTGACATAACGGACTCTGTGCCCATCATCAAAATGGCACGGTGAATGGTGTTTTCCAGTTCACGGACGTTACCTTTCCAGTAACAGCCGAGAAGTTTCTCTTCAGCACTGCCGTCAATCGTAACCTTAGAAATACCGTTTTGCTCACCGTACTTATCAGCAAAGAATTGGCTGAGCGGCAAAATATCACCTGGACGCTCACGCAGGGCAGGGAGCTCAAGCATAACAACATTGAGGCGGAAGTATAAATCCTCACGGAATTTACCTTCTTCAACTTCTTTTTCAAGTGCGCGGTTGGTTGTCGCAATCAGGCGAATATCAACAGGAACACTCTGTGTTGAACCAACAGGGTCAATCACACGCTCTTGAATGGCACGTAGAAGTTTGGCTTGCAGGCCAAGGTCCATTTCAGAAATCTCATCGAGTAGCAGTGTACCGCCATCAGCAAGTTTAAATTTACCAGGTTTATCACCAAGAGCACCAGAGAAGGCGCCTTTAACATGGCCAAATAGTTCACTTTCCAGAAGGTTTTCTGGAATAGCTGCACAGTTGACGCTAATGAATGATTTGTTAGCACGTGGGCTGTTCTCATGCACAAAGCGAGAGAAGACCTCTTTACCTGTTCCGCTCTCACCACGTAGAAGCACGGTTGCGCCTGAGTTTGCAAAGCGCTGTGCATTTTCAATCAATGTGAGTGTTTTCGGGTCGCCAGCAATCACGCCTTTCGGGTTTTCTGGCTGAAGAGATTCAAAAATTGGAGCAAGTACGCTTTCATTGCTTGGTGATGAGAAGTACTCTGTAGCTCCCATACGAATGGCTTTTGCTGCATTGGCTGCAGGTTGGCTTGGGCCAATCACAATAACTGGGGCTGTGATTTTGGCACTTCTAATGCCTTCAAAGAGAGTGGGGAGGTCAGCACTTGCATCAGCAAAGATAACGCTAACAGCATGCTTACTTGCTGTTTCAAGTCCTGTCTCTACGTCTTTTGCAAGGAAAGCTTCAAAGCCGTGAGTCTTCGCCAAAGCACTTAAAGTGCCCTTATCGGCACTTAAAGTTCCAAGCAGAAGAATTGCTGGCATATATGTTATCCCCTTAGTGTCTTACCTTATTCAAACACGCTAATTCGGCTTGCTGGTGGTAGGACCGTGTTAATCATCATTTCTAGCTGTCTAGGGTTTTCCTGTTTCACCATAGACATCACAGACAAGATGTAAATATGTCTGAGCTGTGTTTCCATGCCACTGTTAAGCTCAAGCTTAGCGGCAAGTGGGTTAAAGAACATGTTTGCAATAATCGCACCATATAGCGTTGTAAGAAGGGCTACGGCCATCGCAGGACCAATCGCATTCGGGTCCGAAAGGTTTTGAAGCATCTGTACCAGGCCAATTAGGGTACCAACAAGTCCCATAGCTGGTGCAATCTCAGCTGACTTTTTAAAGATACCAACACCTTTACCATGACGCTCTTCCATTTGAGCAAGCTCGGCATGCATAATACCTTCAATCACTTCTGGGTTGGTTCCATCTACCGCCAGTGTTAGACCCTGCTTTAGGAAAGCATCTGTCATTTGGTCAACGTCTGCTTGAATGGCAAGAAGACCGTTTGCGCGTGCCTTTTGCGCAAGCTCAAGCATGTAACGTGCTTCGTCTTGTACTGGAGGTACTTTGAATAGGAGGGTTTTGAACAGAAGACCCTGCGCCTTAATAATGTCAGGGAGCTTATAACATACCGTTACAATACCAAACGTACCGGCAATTACAATCAGGATAGAGGGAACGTTAATGAAGGGGCCAATAGGACCACCCATCATAATCGCGGCCAATACAAGGCCAAAACCGACAATCAAACCAATGAGAGTAGCGATATCCATAGGGTCAGATGTTCCTTAAATTCTTATTTTTGGCTTTTTACAATTTCAGTCATCGTTACGCCGAGTTTCTCATCGACGATTACCACTTCACCACGTGCCACAAGACGGTCGTTTACGAAGATATCAACGGCTTCACCCACTTTACGGTCTAGGTCTACAACAGCACCACGACCAAGCTTAAGAAGCTCATGAATTTGCATTTTACGGTTACCGAGAACAGCGCTTACTTTAACAGGAATGTCGTAAACGGCTTCTAGACCCTGGTCAACAACTTCGTCGCCAGCAGACTCAAGAGGCATTTCTTCCTCTTGCGGTTTTTCGAATTCATTCAAATCTAGATCATCACTCATACGGAAGTATCCTTACGCATTTGGCAACCAGTGCCTTATTATTCTTATTGCTCAGCATAGAGCTTGATATCAGTATTGCATAAAGTGGGCCAAATTGGAACGTTAGAAGCAACCTGAAAATCATTTATTTGGATGATTTTTTGATTTTTTGCCCTGCTTAAGTACGTTTTATGTACATTATGCATTCCCAAAAAGAAAAAACTCAAACCTAAGCGTGCTTGCCGCACTTAACTTAATTTTCAGTCGGCTTCGGCGCTTCACTCTCAGGCGTGTTTATTTCAGATTTTTCCTCGCTCACAGCTTCATTTGAAGGTTCTGTTTGAACTTCAAAATAATCCTTTGGTAGTGGAGAGCTTTCTGGTGCAGCTTCTTGAGCTTCAGGTGCAATGTCAGCACTTGGAGCATCTTGAGTCGCAGGTTCAAGCGTTTCCATTTTATCTGTTTCAGGCACGTGAGTGGCCTCAGCACCTGCCAAAATCTCTTCTGCGTGGTGCAAGCTATGTTGAACCAGTGCTTCAACCCCTTGGTTACCCCAGTGTAGGGTGATATCACCATCTGCCAGTTGGTTGTTGGTTTCAATATGCAAATCTTTGTGAAGCTGGACTTGTTTTTCAGTAATCATCTTTTCAAGTACGTCACGGCTGGCTGCGTTAATGCGCAGAATCAAGCGTGTGTCTTCTGTGATGGCTGATTGTAGCTTTTGAACATGGTGCATGATGAGAGGGGAGAGGTTCTTCTCAAGCTCTTCACCCACAATGCCTGGCAGCATCTTTTGTAGCAGGTTGAGGGTGTAGCTCAGGGTCATGGCTTTGTATGTCTCTTTAATAGAGAGCATGTCATCAAGCTTTGTATTAATAGAAGCAATGTGCGCCTCGTAGATGTCTGAGGCTTCTTTTTTACCGTTCTCATGCCCTTCGCGCAGGCCTTGTTGGTGGCCTTGTTGTTGCGCTTGGTTTACGTCAGCATCTGTAATCTTTGGGGCAAGGGCGGCAAGGCGGGCTTCTTCAGCTTTACGCTTCTTTTCATCCTGTTTGCGCAATTCGTCCTGAATAAAATCCAGGTCAATGATATAAGGTTCGTGCTTAGATGAACTCACTATCATCGCCCTCAGACATAATCATGATCTTACCTTCATCAACAAGCTTCTTCGCCATGATAACAACTTCACCTTGGGCTTCGTCTACGTCTTTCACACGTACAGGGCCCATAGCTTCCATATCCTCGGCAAGAATCTTCGCAGCACGTTCAGACATGTTGCGCATGAAGAACTCTTTCAGCTCATCACTTGCGCCTTTCAGGCAAAGTGCCAGCTTATCTTTCTCAACATCACGCATGATGGCTTGAATACCCAAGTCGTCTGTCTTAAGGAGGTCTTCAAATGTGAACATAAGTGCGCGAATCTTCTGTGCGTCTTCTTCACTGCGTGACTCAAGAAGCTCAAGGAACTTCGTTTCGTTTGCGCGGTCAAAGCTGTTGAAGATTTCTGCCATAAGTTCGTGGCTATCGCGCTTTTGCTTGGTTGCAAGGTTGCGCATAAATTCGTTACGTAAACTCTCTTCAACGGTCTCAATCACTTCACGTGATACGTTATCCATAAGAAGGATACGTTCCATGACTTCCATCGCAAAGTCTTCTGGCAGAGCAGCAATAACGCGCGCAGCATGTGCTGGGCGAATACGAGAAATAATAACGGCAACCGTTTGTGGGTATTCGTTCTTCAGGTAGTTTGCGAGGATATCTTCACTTACGTTAGAGAGTTTTTCCCACATAGTACGACCTTCAGGGCCACGCATCTCTTCCATGATGTCGTTAACTTTGCCTGGGTCCATAACTTGCTTAAGGAAGCGCTCAGTTGTCTTCCATCCACCCATAATACCGCTGGCACCGCCACCAATGGCGTCACTGAAACGGTTAAGGACTTCTTCTACCTCAGCAGCGTTTACTTTACCGATGTTGGCCATCTCACGTGAGATGTCACGAATTTCGTAGTCATCAAGGTGACTAAACATAATTGCGGCTTTTTCTTCCCCTACGGCTAGCATAAGGATTGCTGCGTCACGGGCACCTGAGGCGCGTGCTGCTGCGTTTGAGCCCAGACCTTTTTTAGCGCCTGCTGTCTCTTGAGCTTGTGCTGCTTCTGCCATCATCTTAGTCTCCTGGGTTCATCCAAGCACGAATAACATTCATGCTTTCTTCTGGGTATTTATCAATAATGCTCACAACTTTACGAACAGTGGAAGCACGAACTTGCCCTTCAACCTTTTCAAGGTCCACCATTTCTTCAGGTGCGACATCTTCTTCGTCAGCTGCGATGATGTTACCGTCTTCACTAATCAGTGTTTCAGTGTTCACAACTTCTTGCTCACTGTGTGCTTGTACAGCATTCATGATTGGGCGAATAATCATGAAGAGAACAAGGAACATACCAATCAGCATGAGTGCGTACTCACCGAACTTGAAATAGTCTTCTTTTGTAAGCAGTGGTGCCTCTTCAACAGCTTCTTCGCTACGGTCAAATGGCATATCAATCACTTCTACGCTATCGCCGCGGGCTTCATCAAAGCCGATCGATGTTTTAATAAGGTTTGAGAATTTATCAATTTGATCTTGTGCAAGCGGTGTGTAAGAACCATCTTCTGCGTAGCGGCCTTCCATAAGAACAGCAACAGAAATACGGTTGATCGCACCTTCAGCACGTTCGTAGTGGCGAATCTTTTTTGTGATCTCATAGTTAACTGTCTCGGATGAGCCAGCGTCATTGTTTTCAGCGCTGAGGCTATTACCTGTATCGCCTTGGCCTGGAACATTACCTGTTACACCAATGGCTGGGTTGTTATCAAAGTTACGAGAGTTAGATGTATCTTCGTTTGTTTGCTGAGAGCGAATCGCTGTGCGCTCTGGGTCAAAAATTTCTTCGCTTTCTGTAAGTTTGTCAAAGTTAAGGTCTGCTGTGACTTTCACACTTACTTTGCCCATTCCAACAACACGCTCAAGCAGCTTCATGATGCTGCTCTCGTAATCTTGCTCAACTTTCATGCGCATCTTTTGTTGCGTGTTCACGATAGTGCTCATGTTAGAGCCACCAGCGCTAAGCAGGTTACCTTGTGTATCAACAATGGTTACATTGCTTGTTTGTAGGTTTGGCACTGAGGCCGCAACAAGGTGCGTAATACTTGTAATATTTTCGTCTGCCAAAATGCGGCTACCGAGATCTAGCGTTACAGAAGCTGTTGCTTCAATTTGTTCGCGGCTAAAGAGCTTGCGCTCTGGAAGAACAAGGTGCACACGAGCGCTCTTAACGGCAGGCAGAGAGCTAATTGTGCGAGAGAGTTCGCCTTCTAGGGCGCGGCGGGCATTGATGTTTTGAACAAGAGAGGTTGTGCCAAAGCCGCTTGACTCGTCAAAGACTTCATAACCTTTGCTGCTTGAGCCAACAAAACCTTCGCCAGCTAGCTGGAGACGAAGTTCGCCGATTTTATCACTTGGAACAAAAATAGCAGCACCGCGAAGTTCGTAAGGAACGTTCAGGCTTGCAATCTTTGTTGACATATCTGACGCTTCTGCTGGTGTAAGGCCACCGTATAGAAGGCTAAGGTCAGAGGCTGACATGCGCATCATAATGGTCATAAACATACCAATGAGAACCACAATTGCCACCACCAGCACGGCAATGCGGGCAGGGCCTAAATTCCTGAGTATTCGTAGTAAGTTATCCAAGGTTCGGACTCTTCTTATTCTTGTTCACTTTTAAATGTAGCACGTTTTATGCCGTTTTTTTGTGAACTCTGCGAGGTGTTCCTTATATATAAGGTCTTTCTTTAAGGGGGAGCGTTGCAGAATAGCCAGTTTACTTGAAGTTGTATGGCATGAAATGAAGATGTGTCAGGGATGTGTGATTTTTTTGTGAATAAGTTTATGTGTTGAAAAATCAGTGATTTATATGTGTGTCAGGAATTCTCTTTGTGCGCGTGTGTATAAAAAAATGTTGCAAGTGATGGCTCGCCCAGAGCTTGTGACAAAGAGTGTGGACGACACATAAAAAATCGTTCATACTTGTATGCATGATGTTTGGCAGGTAGCCAGGCTAAAATAAAATGATCCAAGTAGGAGAAATGATCATGATCACAATTAACACTAACATTAGTGCAATGACTGCCCAGCGTTACCTGGGTACAAGTTCTATGCGCAGTGCGTCTTCACTATCTAAACTATCGTCTGGTTCTCGTGTACCAAACGCTAAAGATGATGCAGCATCTCTATCTATCGGTAGTGGTCTTCGTCTAGATGTGAGTGCACTACGTTCTGCACAAATTAACGCGCAACAGGCGAACTCTATGCTTCAGATTGCTGATGGTGCTTACAGCCAAATCAGTGACATTCTGGTACGTATGAAGTCTCTAACAACGACAGCACAGTCTGACCAAATTTCTAACACAGAGCGTGGTTTCCTGGACCAGGAGTACACAGCTCTACGTAACGAGATTGACCGTATTGCCGGTACGACTGACTTTAACGGTATTCAGCTTCTTGGTGGTTCAGCGACAACTGGTTTGAACTCTGCCGGTACTGGTATTGATAACACGACTGGTTTTGTTGGTTACACGTTTGATGACAACATTGTTGGTGCGGGTGCAACGTTTGAAGTGTCTTTCAACAGCGCGAACAACGTTCTTTCTGTACTTAACACAGGTACAAACGAGTACCAGTCTCTAGACGTAAATGCTGTAGCTTCTGGTGAAACAGATTCTTACAACTTTGACCAACTTGGTGTAGAGATCACTCTAAGTGATGCGTTTGATACAACTGCTGACATTAACGCTGGCTTCGGGGGCGCGGCATCTGCTCAGTTTGATACTGCTGCTGTTGGTGGCGGTGTAGCTGCGGCTAACCTTGACTTCCAAGTTGGTATTAACAACGGTGACGTTATTAACATCTCTATCAACACTGGTAACTTTAGTGACCTTATTGGTGGTGGTACGCCAACGGATATCTCTACTCAAGTTAACGCTCAGGCGGCAACAAGTGAGATTGATACTGCGATGGATGCTGTTAACGCTGCACGTGCGGAAATTGGTTCTCTACAGAACCGACTAGACTTCGCATCGTCTAACCTTGCAACTTCTATTGAAAACACTGAGGCGGCTCGTTCTACTCTTATGGACGTTGACGTTGCGGCTGAGATCACTCGCTTTACAAGTGAGCAGGTTCTTATCCAATCTGGTGTATCAATGCTTGCACAGGCAAACCAGCAGCCTTCACTTCTTCTCCGTCTGCTTCAGTAGACCGGGACGACGTAAGGTCGAAACTTTGAAAGGCTTCCTTCGGGGAGCCTTTCTTTTTTGTTTCTTATCAGGCTTACCATCCCAGCATGCTCACGCCGTGCCTTGCGCACCTGCACCTTGCCTGCCACTGGCTGCTTTGTTTTATGTTTAGCTACCCCGCCGCATGCGCTGCATGTTGTTGCGGAAAACCCTGCGGGGCAGCATCGAAAGCGCTGACGCTTTCGGCTACGCTTTGCTTCGCAAAGTACTAGGAAACACTAGATGTACCCGCCTAGTTGAGCGCGAACCGAATAGGTGAGTCGCAGGCCTCAGGGCCTGCGGGCGGCAAAAAGAATCCTTTTGGAATTGCGGACAAGGCCAAAAGACACAAAAATTTTTTTGCTAAGATATAAACAGGGCAGCCAGTGGCTGGCACAGCGCTTGTGTGCAGGGCAGAGTGTAAGCATGTGAGGGGGGGGGGCAAGCAAAAAATTTCTCTTAAAACGCAAAAAAGCTCTTCTCATTTTTGCCTCTCTCAATATATAGTGAGGCACCTGATTCTAAAGAGGAAATCTTCTTTAAATTGTATGCCGTTTGGATGTTTTAAGGACTGCAAATTTTCTGTGCAAAAAATAAATTATCGAGCTTGACGGCTTGCTATTCATTTGTTCCCGTTCTGTAAGTGCTTGAAATTTGTCCGATATTTTTTTTATTATTTAATAACAATGGCCTGAAATTGTATTCAGGCTTAGAGTGTTGAAAAATAAGGCTCTCAGGGCAGGTACAAATTTATAGACCTTCAAGGCTATATTTAGTATGATATTTAAATCGGGGAACACAATATATAGGGGTCGGTGTTCAAATTGCCCAAAAAATGTGCAATAATAAAAAATAGACCCTCTCAGAGCTGCCTCATCTGCCCATGAGGAATCGGCGAAAACAATAAAGACAGAGCTTAGGAGAGCCACCCATGTACGACATCAAGATTGACAACTCCCGCGACGAGAACATTACTGAGTTCGGCCGCGCGACCTTGTCTGAGCGTTACCTTCTGCCAGATGAGACAATTCAAGAAGCTTTTGCCCGTGTGGCACGCACATATGCCGATGACGAGGCGCATGCGCAAAGGCTTTATGACTACATGAGTCAGCTATGGTTCACGCCGTCTACGCCTGTTCTTGTAAACGGTGGTGCAAAGCGTGGTCTGCCAATTTCTTGCTTCCTGAACGAAGTTCAAGACTCTCTTGATGGTATTGTAAGCACAATGAACGAAAACGTATGGCTGGCTGCTAAGGGTGGCGGTATCGGTACATACTGGGGTAACGTTCGCTCTATTAACGAGCCTGTAGGCCGTGTGGGTAAAACATCTGGTATTATCCCATTCCTAAAAATGCAAGATTCTCAAACAATGGCAATCTCTCAAGGGAACCAGCGCCGCGGTGCTGCTGCGATCTATCTTGATGTGTCTCACCCAGAGATCGAAGAGTTTATTGAAGTGCGCCGTCCAACTGGTGGTGATCCTCACCGTCGTTCT
>JAYZXF010000010.1 GCA_036141575.1 Pseudomonadota bacterium
GGCTGCGCTTACGGAACTCTGTCCAGATGTTGATGTCGGTTGTACAGATTTAATAAATGAACCACGCCCAGGTGACACATCAAGGTATCCATGAGCCCGCAAAATCTGCATAGACTCACGCAATGTTGAACGACTTACAGAATAATAATCACAAAGCTGATGCTCTGTCGGCAGCTTATCGCCTGCCTTTAAAGATCCATTTGTGATCATTGACTTGAAATGATCAGCCATGGACTCAGCAAGGCGCATTCCCGGTTTTTCTGGAATAGGTTCCATAAAAAGCGCTTCAAAAGAGTTTTTCCGAAGCATATGAGGTGTTTGCGGCTCCATAACGTAAGTCCTATTTGGTTCATATCATTTGTATGACATTCACCTTAGCACAACTTATTGTAGAATCAACGCATAAATTACAATTTTAAATAGAGAGTTCTCGAGAGCGTTGCTCCGCTGCATCAAGCGCCTCTTGAACCAAGCTATCAAATTGATTTTTATCGAAAACATTCAGAGCAGCCTCTGTTGTTCCACCTTTACTTGTTACAGCCTGTTTAAGTTGTAGTGGAGTTTTTCCACTCTCTATCTCATTCACTGCAAGGGTCCCCGCCCCTTTTGCTGTCACACAGGCAAGCTTTCTTGCCATAGCCTCATCAAGGCCTAAAGACGTCCCCGCCTTCGTCATTGCATCCATCAAAGCAAAGAAGTAAGCAGGACCGCTTCCTGAAACAGCTGTCACTGCATGCATCTGGTCTTCAGATGTTGTCCAAATCACTTCACCCACAGCCTCAAGCACCGTTGTACAAAGTGCCTTCACCTCAGAAGAAAGAGAGGCATCCCCAACAAGGACACTCATACCGAGACCCACTGCAGCAGGCGTATTCGGCATAGAACGTACAACATGACGATCTTTACTCATATGAGTTTGAATTTGAGACCTTGGAATGCCTGCCATAATAGAGAGCGCTGCCCCACCTTCTTGAATAAGGCTATTCAGCATAGGATAAACCTGTGCGGCAATTTGTGGCTTAACCGCAAGAACAACCAAATCATAAGCCTGCGTTACCTCTGCAGCATCCGCATAGACTTGAACCTCTTTAAAAGGAGAGCCTTTCTCAGCCAGATATGGATCTACCGCATCAATATGAAAAGCGCCTTCTTCTTTAAGAAGCCCACTGGCAATGGCCTGCCCCATATTTCCAAACCCAAGAAACAAGATTTTTTTCATATTTATACATAACCTCATATTCGATCTAAAATTGATTTAAGCACTCCAATAGAGTGCGCTTTGGAAAGAATTTTTGCTTTTGGGGCATGCAATGAGTACTCAGCTCGTACTTGAGCGGGCACTAAAAGTAAAAATTCATCCAAATAAACTTTTTATTCTTGTCTATTAGTGTGCAGAGAGATGTAAGAAGTGTCTAGCTTTAATCCGATAGAAAGCCGCATAACATCTATTTTCAAAACCGCTGTTTTGCGTTACTCTACCCACACATATTTGAGATAAAGAAAGAAACCAACTTATGTATATTGTAACTGGTGCAGCAGGCTTTATTGGCTCTGTCATTGTAGAAGCTCTTAACCGTGAAAAACCAGATACACCTGTTGTGGTGTGCGACTGGCTAGATGCAGATGACCGCTGGAAAAACCTTAGTAAACGTATCATTCATGATATTGTCGCACCCGAAGACCTTGGAAACTTTCTTATCCAACATGAAAAAGAAGTGACAGCAATCATCCATATGGGTGCAGACAGTAGCACAACAACAACAGATATGGATGCCATTACACAAATGAATATCCGCCCAACACTTGACCTGTTTGACTGGTGTGCAAAGCGCAATGTGCCATACATCTATGCATCATCTGCCGCTACATATGGTGATGGAACTCAAGGGTTTGACGATAGTGATCAAATTGAAGATCTACTTCGCCTACAACCTCTTAATGGCTATGGCTTTAGTAAACATATGTGTGATAAAGCTATCGTTAATCGTGAACAAAAACCTTCTCAGTGGGCAGGCCTTAAGTTCTTTAACGTGTACGGCCCTAACGAATACCACAAAGAACGTATGCAAAGCGTTGTGGCGCACTCGTTCCGTCAAATAAAAGAAAACGGCAAAGTTGAACTGTTTAAATCTTATAAAGAAGGCTTTGACCATGGAGGCCAGTCTCGAGACTTTATTTATGTAAAAGATATCGCGCGCATTGTGATTTGGCTCTTAGACACCCCAGAAATTTGCGGCATTTTTAATGTGGGATCAGGCCAAGCAAGAAGTTTTAAAGACCTTGCCACAGCAACATTTACAGCGCTCGAGCAAAAGCCTAATATTAAATATATTGAAATGCCCGACGACCTAAAGGGTAAATATCAATACTATACAGAAGCTAATATGACTGCCTTTCAAAAAGCATATACAGACCTTATGGGCGAAGCGTTTAGGTTTCACACCCTCGAAGAAGGTGTCAAAGATTACGTTCAAAACCACCTCGACCAAGCTGACCCATACCTATAAGGATATTTAAATCATGCTGCCCTTTCCACAAATAGACCCTGTTGCTCTCTATATTGGCCCTCTCCCACTCAGGTGGTATGGCCTTGCGTATGTTGCAGGGTTTATCCTTGGGCTTTATGCATTTAAATATCTATGTAACAACATGAAGGATTCAGTCATCACCAAAAAGCATGTGGATGACTACTTTGTCTGGATTATTATTGGAGTTATCCTTGGCGGACGTCTTGGGTATGTATTCTTCTATAATTTTAGTTACTACATTCAAAACCCTATACAAATCCTCCAAACATGGCATGGCGGCATGTCTTTCCATGGTGGCGCACTTGGCTGCCTTATCGCCACAATGCTCTTCGCATGGAAGAAAAACCTGCCAATTTGGCAATTATCCGATAAATTAGCCGTTGTTGTACCCATTGGCCTTTTCTTTGGTCGTATTGCCAATTTCATCAATGGAGAGCTCTACGGGCGCCCAACAGACCTCCCTTGGGGCATGGTATTCCCAACAGCAGACGAGCTGCCAAGACATCCGTCACAGCTTTACGAGGCCGCACTAGAAGGCATTGTTTTATTTATCATTTTATGGGTAATGGCACGCAAAAACCCTCGCCCTTGGACCCTTACAGGTACCTTCCTTGTTGGTTATGGCGCATTTAGATTCCTCATTGAATATGCCCGTATGCCAGACTCACACTTACAAGACGGCATATTTACAACAATTACCATGGGGCAAATTTTATGCTTGCCAATGGTTTTGTTAGGTGTATACTATTTATTCATAAGCAGAGGCCGTGCCTCTATTACAACAAAAGAAACAACTAAATAGGGACGTGAGCCTTCTGTGGGAATAACCTGTAATGATAGGCAAATACCATGATGAAGGATTTAATTGTACAACGCATTAAGGACAGAGGTCCTCTAAACGTTGCAGACTACATGTCTCTATGTCTTTACGAGCCGAATCACGGCTACTACATGACACGCGACCCATTCGGTACAGCTGGTGACTTCACAACAGCACCAGAAATGACTCAGCTCTTTGGTGAAATGATTGGTATTTGGGTGATTGACCTTTGGCAAAAGCTTGGGTGCCCAGAACCTTTCCACCTTGTTGAAGCAGGTCCAGGCCGCGGAACGCTTATGAAAGATGTCCTCCGTACCCTCCAAAAAGTACGCGCAACATGCTACCAAAACGCAAAGGTGCACTTGGTTGAAATCAGCCCACACCTCAAGTCTATCCAAATGGATACACTCAGCGAGCATGAAGATGTAACGTGGACAAACAACATTGAAGATATTGATTTTGACGCCCCTGTTATTCTTATTGGTAACGAAGTGCTGGACGCCTTCCCTGTAAGACAGTTCCAGAAAACACCAGACGGATACAAAGAACGTATTATTGAACTAAGCGGCAACAAGCTTGCTTACACAACAAGTGACCGTTCATATACGTTCCACAACACAGATGCTGAATTTATTGAAACATATGATGCGATGGAAAAATTCCTCCGCAGCGTGAAGCGTTCAATCAAAAAAGGTGCAGCGCTGTTTATTGATTACGGTGCAGCTGGCGGTAGCGCAGATACGCTGCAAGCGCTCGCGAAGCACCAAACAGTAGACGTGCTCGAAAACCCTGGACAAGCAGACCTGACAACACATGTGAACTTCAACTTTGTTGCAGATATCTTTGGCTCAAACACACTTGGCCCAACAGATATGGGATACTTCCTTACACAGATGGGACTGCCAATTCGCGCTGCCACTCTTCTAGAAAACACAGAAGGTGAAGAGCGTGAAAACATGCAAGCCGCGATTCACAGACTCATGCACCCGAGCCAAATGGGTAGCCTGTTTAAAGTGCTTTGCTGGCGCACACAAGGGGTTCCGGATCCTGCAGGATTTCAGAATACCTTCTTCCAATAAATAGAAGTTTGTGGCACACTGCTTCCCTGAAGAAGAAGAGTTTTAGGGGAACCCATGAAATTTATTGAAGCAGATGTTCTATTTCCACATGCTGAGCATGCCTTTGGCACAAAAGAAGGCAGCCACGATAACGTGGAAGATACCATCCGTGACTACACAGAGATTCTAGGGCCTATCGCCCACATGCGCCAAGTTCACGGCGACCGCATTGTTTATGCTGGCGAACCTCGCGTATATCCAGAAGCTGATGCCATCGTAACAGACCGTCCAGACCTATGGCTGGCTGTAAAAACAGCTGATTGCGTTCCTGTTCTTCTAAGCTGCCCACAAGCCGTTGCTGCTGTACACTGCGGCTGGCGCGGCCTACAGCAAGATATTCTTGCAAAAACAATTGAAGTTCTTCAAAACGACCTTGGCGTAAGCAGCACAGATATTCACATGCTAATTGGCCCATGTATTCGCCAACATAACTACGAAGTTGAGAACGAGTTTAAGACACACTTCCCTGAAAAGTTCTTTAGACCGTCTGAAAAAGAAGGCTTTAGCCGTCTTGATCTTGCAGGTGTCGCAAAGTGGCAGGCGACTGAAGCTGGCCTCATTGATCTAAATATCCATGACACGCGTCACTGTACGTTTGATAAAGTGGATATGTTTAACTCTCACCGCCGTAACAAAGAAGAAGGCAATCAGGACTACAACGTTCAGCTTTCTCTCATTAAGCGTAGAGATTCTTAAGATTTAAAAAGCCACCGCTTGCGGTGGCTTTTTCTTTTATCATCATTCTAATGCAGAAGCACAAGGCTCACAGCCATAACAGCCATACCACAAATCACACCAATAAGTGTCTCCTTACCACGACTATAACGGCGTGAAGCAGGTAAAAGCTCATCTAGGCCTAGCACAACCATAAAACCAGCAATAGTAGCCAGAACCATTCCCATAAGAATCTCACTCATAAATGGCTTTAAAACAATATAGCCTAGCAGTGCACCAACCGGTTCTGCCACCCCACTTAGCGCTGCATATGCAAACGCCTTCTTTTTACTCTGTGTCGCATAGTAAATTGGTACAGCCACACTCACACCTTCAGGAATGTTATGCAGCGCAATCGCAGCTGCTACAACCAAACCAAGTTCAGGTTCACTGAGTGTCGCAAAAAATGTTGCCATACCTTCAGGCAGGTTGTGTAAGCTAATCGCAAGTGCTGCCAGTACGCCAAGTTTCTTAAGTAAGATCGCATCATGAATATGAACATGTCCATGTTCGTGCTCATGACCAGCAGCCATGTCTTCCACACAGTCTTTATCGCGCTGTAAATGTGGGTTTAATAGCTTAGGCGTTACCCAGTTCATAAATAAGAAAAGTAAAATACCAATAAAGAACATCATCACAGCCAGATAAGCTACATGTCCTTCTCCTGTTGCTGGTGCAAGCATTTCACTCGCTTCATAAAAGAACTCTGTAAAGGAAATATAAATCATTGCTCCAGCACTAAATGCCAAAGATAAAGCTAGCAGACGCACATTACTATAATGAGCAAAAATAAGAGCGACTGTTCCAAGCACCGTGGAGGCCCCAGCCGCAGCTGTAAAGAGGAATGCGAGAAGCACAGGATGCTGCGCTGCAAATGTATCGAGCATGTAAAACCTTTCTTAAACTCTAACAAGTATGGAGGTTCTAGACAAAAATTCAAGCCCCAACCTCTTATGCTTTATATACGAGATCGTAGCGAAAATTACTTTTTGCGAGAACTGTCGCACAGTGTATTTAAAATACATGAGCAAAGGATGCGCAGAAAAAAGTGATTTGCAGCACGACTTTCGTACATAAAGCTAGCCGTGGAAGAATCCATAGATATGTTCGGCAATGCTTTTGCTAATGCCTTCTACTTGCATCAACTGGCTCACACTTGCTCCCTCTACACCAGAAGCAGATCCAAACGCAAGTAGCAAAGCTTTCTTACGTTTTGCACCAATTCCAGGAATTTGATCCAGCTTAGAGGTCACCATTTCCTTAGAGCGTTTTTGCCTATGGAAGTTAATGGCAAAGCGGTGCGCCTCATCACGAATTTGCTGAAGAAGGAAAATAAGTGGCGTGTCTTTTTCAATAGGAAGTGCTTCTTTTAAGCCATAACGCCAGATGACTTCCAAACCTTTATCACGCTCCTCTCCCTTTGCAATGGCACAGAGAACAACTTTTCCATTATAGAGGAGACCTAGCTCATCAAATACTTCTACAAGCACACGTAAATGTCCTTTACCACCATCCACCATCACAACTGTTGGCCAAACTGGTGGCTCAGTTTTTTCCTTGCGCGCTTTTTCTGTTTCTCTCGCCATACGCCCATAACGACGCGTCAAGGCTTCACGCATCATGGCGTAATCATCAGGAGTATTTTTAACGGTAATAGAGAACTTACGATACTCGGATTTCAGCATTCCCTCTTCCCCCGCTACCACAAGAGAGGCCACAGGGTTGGTTCCTGAAATATTGGAAATATCAAACGTTTCAACACGACTGACTTCCGGCACTCCAAGCACCTCAGCAAAGGCTGCCATCTGCTTTTTCCAACCTGCGCCTGCAGCACCTTTACGCTTAAAAGCCTGTTCTGCATTTAAAGAGGCTTTTTTCACCATTTGATGTTTATCGCCACGGCTTGGTGACTGCACCGAAACAGCTCGACCTTCATTACGCTCTTTCAGGTAAGAGAGAAGCGAGTCCATATCTCCCGGCATATCTGATACAAAAATTTCTTTTGGGGGACGACGTGTCCCGTAGTGAAGCGCAAGGAAAACGCGCATCACCTCTGATGCCTCTTCCGCTTCTACACCTTTAGGGTAAAACACGTGGTTCCCCACATGCTGACCAGCACGGTAGTAAAAGACCTGTACAGCCGCTTCACCGCCTTGCATGTACATACCTACAACATCAGCATCTACCAATGCATTGGTTGTGGCATGTTGCGGTGTAAGAACTTGCTGCAGCGCTTTTAAACGATCACGATATTCCGCTGCCACTTCATAACGCATATCGGCAGATGCTTTTTGCATCCCTTCTGAAAGTGCCTTTTGAACCTGAGCACCATTCCCTTTTAAGAATGCCCTCGCTTGCGTGATTAAGTCATCATACTCTTTTGTTGATACTTTACCCACACAAGGCGCACTACAGCGCTTAATATCATATTTCAGGCAAGGCCTTGTACGGTTCTTAAATACACTATCAGCACAAGTACGTAGCCTAAACACACGCTCCATTAAATCAATTGTACGATAGACAGCATCACCACTTGGGTATGGACCATACAATTCCCCACTTACATCCTTCTTGCCTCTATAGGGCATCAAGCGCGGCGTTTCATCGCCTGTAATACGAATAGAGAGGTAACTCGTATCATCACGAAAAAGAATATTGTATTTTGGCTTTAAACTTTTAATAAGGTTAATTTCAAGAAGAAGCGCTTCTGACTCGGTTTCTGTCTCTACAAGAATCAGTTCACGTGTTTCAAACACCATACGCTTAATGCGCTGCGTTAACGTTTCAAACTGTGTGTAGTTGGTTAGGCGATTTTTCAGGTTCTTCGCTTTACCCACATAAAGCACATCGCCTTTTTCATTCAGCATACGGTAAACACCAGGCGATGACGGCGCCTGTTTAAGCTGCTCTTTAAGATATGTTACACCTGCATTTTCCTGAACCATGCCCCAGACTACTATGACTGCCTACCTCTTAACAAGCTCTACATATCTCCCCACTTTTATAGAAGATGGTTTTGCACATCTTTATTACGAACGTACTTTTTGCTTTTAAAGGTGCGCAAAGTAACAGGCTTACTTAAGCAGTATTTAAAAGCAAAAAGGGCGCCGTAATAGAATGTGCAAAAAAGTTATCCACGGAAGCTGTGGATAACTCTGTGGAAAAGCATGTGGATGACACAAACATGTCACAGAAGTCTGCACCCAAGTACAGATTGCTCATTTTTAGTGCACTTTTATTAGTTATTACTTTTCATACACTTACACCAAAAAACAACACACTAACACGGTCACTTAATGTACATTATGACTTGACACCCCATTTGTGGATAAACCGTATGCAACGTATGCAATTTTCAAACGCAATAAAGGTTTTGTTTTTTAAGTTTTTTTTTGAAATCAAGTCAAAATTTTACGTTTTTTGCATTTTTTAGAGGTGTTTTTGACGACTTAACGTTCTTTGGTGAGGCGTTTTTTGATATACTCGCTTCCATGAAAAATTTAGTGACTCTTATCCTTGCCGCAGGGCAAGGTAAGCGTATGAAGAGCGACATGCCAAAAGTTCTCGTTCCTATGGCGGGTAAGGCTATGCTTTCTCATGTGCTAGATGCAGCCGCTCCACTTGGAGCTGAACGAACATTGGTTATTGTTGGCCATAAAGCAGACGATGTGCGTGCGCACCTTGCAAATAACCATGCTGGTTCCGAATCTGTTTTTGCAGAGCCTCTCGGCACAGGATACGCCGTAAGAGAATGTGGCCCTTCACTTAAAGGCTTTGAAGGGATGGCTCTTATTCTAACAGGAGACTGCCCTCTTATTACAACAGAACTTCTCGAAGAGCTGGTTGCTAAACACAAATCAGAAGAGCATGTGATTAGCTTTATCTCTACCATTGCTGAAGACCCTACAGGCCTTGGTCGTGTTATTCGTGATGAATCTGGCCATGTGCAACGTGTTGTTGAGCATAAAGATGCTTCAACTGAAGAGCTACAAGTGAAAGAAATCAACACGGGCCTTTATCTTGTCAACTGCCCTGAACTATTTGAACTTCTTGCCGATGTGAACAATAATAATGCACAAGGTGAATACTACCTACCAGACATCATGGCACTCGCTCTAGAGCGCAAGATGAAAATTGGCACATTCACGTGCAGCAACGGGCTTGGGCTTCTAGGTGTAAACTCACCTGAACAGCTAGAAAGCGCTGAAGCACTCTACAACAAAGGCACTATGAATTACCCAGAATATAAAGAAGGCTTAAAACATGCAGGTTAAAGACCTTTTCTTTGCAGATGACCTTTCATACAAATTGACAGGCTTTATTGCAAACTACACTTCACCAGTTGAGCTCCTCAACAACTTCCACACACTTATGGAAGATGTAAAAGGCCAAACTATTAAAGGAACCGTGCAAGAAGGCGCCATTATTCAAGGCGACGTCTTTATTGATGAAGGCAGTGTGGTACATGCTGGTGTGGTGATTGAAGGCCCCGT
Source organism: Pseudomonadota bacterium (assembly GCA_036141575.1). Classification (NCBI taxonomy): domain Bacteria; kingdom Pseudomonadati; phylum Pseudomonadota; species Pseudomonadota bacterium. The sequence continues at coordinate 9,674 of JAYZXF010000010.1, forward strand.
TTACATCGGTAAAAATGTTTCTGTACGCCCACACGCAAACCTGCGTAAAGGGTGCTACCTTGATGATGAAGTAGTTATTGGCCATGGGGCTGATATTAAAAACGCTCTTCTTATGCGCGGTGCAAAAGTGCAAGACGGCACATTCTGTGGTGACAGCGTTGTTGGCCGCGGCGGCCGCGTAGGAAGCGGAACCATTCTCGCGAACCGTAAGTTTAACCAAACCAACATTAAGATTGACCTTGATGGCGTACAGGATAGTGGTCGCGATTTCTTCGGTGCGATCCTTGGTGATTACTCTCGCCTAGCAGCAAATGTTGTGACATCACCAGGTACTGTTGTTGGTGCTTACACATGGGTAGGCAGTGGCGTTGTACTTAACGGTACAATTCCAGCAGATACACTTGTAACCGTGAAGCAAGAACTTGAAACACGCACAAAAGATCGCGTAGATCTAAAAAGCGGTATCGGGGAATACGAACATCTTTAATAGAGCAGAAAAAGCTCTCTAAAATAACAATAAAAAGGGGAAGAGAACAATGTGTGGAATCGTCGGTGTTATTGGAGATACCAACTCAGCATCTCAAGTTCTAGAAGGCTTAAAACGTCTAGAATACCGTGGCTATGATAGCTCAGGGATCGCGCAAAATACAGGATCCTCTGTAGAAATTCGTAAAAGCGCTGGTAAAATTAGTGCCCTTGAAGCACTGATTGAAAGCATGCCTTTTAGTGCATCAGCTGGTAGCGCCATTGGTCACACACGCTGGGCAACACATGGCGCCCCAAATGAAGGCAACGCACACCCGCATAAAAGCGGCGCTTGCACCGTTGTTCATAACGGTATCATTGAAAATTACCAAGACATTAAAACAATGCTTGAAGGTAAAGGCCGTACGTTTGCTTCACAAACGGATACGGAAGTGATCCCTGCCCTTGTGGACTTTTACATGAGCGAGGGCAAAACACTTCTTGAAGCTGTGCAAACAGCCGTGAGTGAATTTGAGGGGGCCTTTGCCATTACAATTATGCATGAAGGTGATGCAGATACACTCATTGCAGCGCGCCGTGGCGCCCCTCTTGTAGTTGGATTTGGTGATGGTTGCAACTATGTAGGTTCAGACCCTATTGCCCTTGCACCATACACAAATAAATTCCTCTTCCTTGAAGAAGATGACATTGCAGAAGTGACAAAAGACAGCGTAAACATCACGCGTCCAGATGGCTCTGCTGCGACACGTAAAACAAAACTCATTGATGTAAACAGCGCCCTTGTTGGTAAAGCAGGCTACAACCACTTTATGCTGAAAGAAATTCATGAGCAGCCAGATGTGGTGAGCCGCATGCTTGAGAAATACCTTGCAGGCGACAACGTAAAGCTGCCAGAGCTTCCATGTGACCTCAGCGCAGCTCCGCAAATCAACATTGTTGCCTGTGGTACTGCTTACTACGCAAGCCTTGTTGGTAAATACATGCTAGAAAACGCTGGCACCGTTCCTGTGAACGTAGATGTTGCAAGTGAGTTCCGTTACCGCAACCCACCACTTCTTAAAGGCGGTATTTTTGTAGCCGTTTCTCAAAGCGGTGAAACAGCTGATACACTTGCTGCTGTTGAGCACGCAAAAGCAAATGGCCAGTTTATTGTGACTCTTACAAACACGCCAACCAGCTCTATTGCCCGCATTAGTGATGCTGTGATTGACTTCCAAGCCGGCACTGAAATTGCCGTGGCATCAACAAAATGCTTCATTGGCATGCTGACAGCGTTCAACCTGATGAGCCTAAAAATGCTTGAAGAAAAAGGTGCTGATACAGCAGAGCGCCAAGCATGGACACAAGCCCTTCGCGAACTACCAACACAAATTGGTAAAGCCGTTTCAAATACAAAAGCTATTGAAGCTCTTGCACATAAAGTGAAGAAGGCTTCTAGCATGCTGTACCTTGGGCGTGGCTCACTTGCTCCAATTGCAAGCGAAGGTGCTCTCAAAATTAAAGAAATTTCATACATTCATGCTGAGGCCTATGCGTCAGGTGAAATGAAACACGGTCCAATCGCATTGGTTGATGAAACACTTCCTGTCATTAACTTGGCCTCCTCAACAGATGGCCTGCTTGAAAAAACCATCTCAAACATGCAAGAAGTGAATGCACGTGGCGGGCAGGTGGTTCTTGTTGGTGATAAAGAGGCCCTTAAAGCCGCACCAGAAATTGAGCGTAGTGAAATTCTAGTTCCAGAATCCCACCCAACCGTGGCACCCATTCTATTCACCATCCCAATGCAGCTTCTGGCTTACCATGTGGCTGTCCTTAAAGGGACAGACGTTGACCAACCAAGAAACCTCGCTAAATCAGTAACAGTAGAATAATAAAAGGGCCTTAAAGGCCCTTTTTTAATACTCATTTCCATTTGACTCGTATACAGTGCATACGTATTATGTAGATAAATTCTGATCTATGTTCCTTTACCAGTGATGGAGTTCGCCATGTCAACTCGAGCTAAAGGCACGATCTATAGTGCCATGCTACATCTTATCCCCCTTCTCATTACGCTCTTTATCTTCCCATTTGCGGGAATATTGGTCGTTCTCATTTTGTGGGTGATTAAAAAGGATAAGAACGCGCTCGTTGATCAACATGGGCGCGCAAGTTTGAAATTTCAAGCAATTCTCATCGGATTGCACGCCATATTTTTTGGCGTCTTGTTTTCCATCATTTCTATATATGCTGGAAGCTTCACCCTCATGGGCAATACAAGGTACTCTCTTGACCTATACATTGCCTTTAACGTGACTGGTAACTATGCATTTGCAACCACAACCTTTGTTGCATTTGCCGCCCTTAATGCCCTCACAATTATCTACCCTATGGTGAATGTTGTTCGCGCACTCATGGGTAAAACCAGCCTAAATGCCTCCTCCCCTTCTTCTCAAAAGCCAGAAAAGGACGATTCAATGCCTGCATCTCAGCATAATGACAATTCAACTTATGGCGGGTTTATTCATATTGCCCCCCTTGTTGCAAGCTTCATTGGAACTCCCTTGCTTGGGCTGCTTGTCGCCTTTGCTATGTGGACAGCAAGAAAAGATGATAACTTCATTGATCATCACGGCAGGGAAACCATGCGGTTTCAGCTCTTTATGATCCTGTATGCTTTTATAGGAATCATGCTGTTCCTGATCGTCTTCCCAGTTGGCCTGTTGCTACTGATTGCACAAGCCATTTTGGGTATTGTTTGCCCCATCATTGGGTGCTCCAAAGCCTTTGGCGGTGAGTATTATGCTTACCCCTTTGTCTTTAGCCCACGCCGCCGTGCGACAAATACCCAAGATTAAAATCGAATAAAAAAGCCCGCCGTTCGGCGGGCTTTTTTTAAGTACTTATTAGTTCTGATGGAATGTCTCTACACGACGTACAGTTCCTGTATGAGAGCGCATCACAATGGTATGTGTCATTTCACCACCCTTAACATGACGCACCCCTTTGAGGAAGCTCCCATCTGTAATCCCTGTTGCAGCAAAAATCACTTCACCACCAGCAAGATCTTCTGTCATGTAAACCTTTTCTTCCGTAAGGCCCATCTCTTTCATATCAGCAAGAGCCTTTTCACTATCACGACTATTTTCTACATCTAGACGTCCCATAAAATGACCACCAAGACATTTAAGTGAAGCTGCAGCAAGAACACCTTCAGGTGCACCACCGCTCCCCATATAAATATCCACACCACTTTCAGGAAGAGCTGTTGCCAGCGCACCTGCAATATCACCATCTGAAATAAGTTTAGTGCGCGCACCAACTTTACGGATTGCTTCAAGGTAATGTACATGACGCGGACGTTCAAGAAGGCAAACCACAACATCTTCCACAGCCATTTCTTTTTGGCGGGCGTATTCAGTCACAACCGCATTAGCCGTCATATCTAAAGTAAATTGAGTGATATCTACACCTGCTCCAAAAGCCAGTTTCTTCATCGACATATCAGGCGCCGCAAGAAGCTTACCCTTCTCACCAATAGCAATTACGCTTAGAGCATTATCCAACCCTTTAGAGGCAAGCGTTGTTCCATCTACAGGGTCCACAGCAATATCAACAGGCGTACCTTGCGGCGTACCCAAAACTTCACCGTTATACAGCATTGGCGCATTATCTTTTTCACCTTCACCAATCACGACTGTACCGTAAAGGTCAATCCCGCCAAGTGCTGTGCGCATCGCATCTACAGCAGCGCCATCTAGCGCATTTTTATCACCACGTCCGAGGTGTTTATAAGCTGCGCGTGCGGCTGCTTCTGTTACACGAACAAGCTCAATAGAAACACGGCGATCAATATTGGCTTCAATACGTTCGCCTAGCTCATATTTTCTTACAGCGGATACCATGTGTCATTTCCTTGAAATACGTTATAGATTTTCACACCAAACTCACTTGTTAGGCGATCAATTTCAATTTTGGCCTTATTGGTACGCACCACAGCTGCTTCAATACCATCTTTGGCAATCATAGAGTCTGCAACCACGCTAAATGATGGATGATCTTTACAGAAACTCGCCATACCCATGTTACCTCGAATAAAGTAAAGCACTTCTGTATTTTGCTCAGCACCAGTTAGGTTAGGCTTCACATTCTGCTTAGTAGGCTTAAGGCTTACTACATCAGCCAGAACACTTTCAATAAATGCGCCTTTATAGTGGCGGTATGTCATCATGCGGTTATGGTCATTCAAGGCAACCCAAACCGCTTCATCTGTGTCTTCCACATGGGCAAGTGGCAGGTTCCTATCAAAAAGGAACGGGGCAACAAATACACCATCCATACGAATATCAGCAGTAAGTTTAATCTCATACCCCATACGTTCAGCAAGTAGAATGTCGCAAGCTTCAATATGATCAAGTCCGCGTGGGTTACGCACAACGCCCTTCACAGATGAAAGAACTTGTTCACGCATCAAGTCAGCACGGCGTAGTGTAATCTTACCCATCGCACGCTCACGCACCACATCAACAGCCACATCATTCACTTCAGCGTAAAGCTCAACAGCATCATTAAAGCCAATGTTCTCATCCCTCATGTAACGAAGAAGAGTAGACGGTGCGCCACCAGGAATAAGGAAAATACGTTTAGAGCGAGATTCAATGTTCTTCGCATACTCGCGGCCATCACCCCAAACAGCACCTGAAATAATCAAAGAGGCACCTTTATCAATCACAATGTTCTTATAAGCTTCCCTTTCAGCACCCACAGCCGCAACATTAGTTGCAACAACAGAAAGGCCACTTTCAAGACCAGCCTTAATCACTTTGCCAGATTGCTTAGGGCTATTTAGCGCTTCAATAACAACATCAACACCACCATTTTCTAGAATCGCAGTATCTAGTTCCCCTTCTCCATCCCACACATATGCAAGTTCACGATCTTCTAGCTTCTCAAAGCCTTTTAGAAATTCATCTCTGTACTCTGATGTGGCGTAAAGGGCAACTGTTTTCAAAGGCTATTCTCCTGTACTGAGTAGTTGTTCACGTTTTTTAATAATATCTGAAATTTCATCCTGACTCACAGAATCACCATCTACTGTTGCGGTTGGTTTATCTTCAGGGATTTCTGGCACTGTATAAAGGGGTGGTGCATCAACTTTTGCGCAACCCACAACAGCAAACAAAACAACTAGAAGGCTATAACGCATTATTTCCACCCCCAGTTTGCTTCATCAGAAAGCAGCTTTCTCAGAAGTTTATTGTTCATGCCATGCCCAGGAAGGCGAACTTCAAACTTACCCGCAATCGGGTAACCTGCCATAAAGAAGTCGCCGAGGCAATCGAGTGCCTTATGACGTACAAGCTCATCATCAAAACGCACACCTTCGCTGTTAGAAACAGTACCGTCTTCCATAAGCACCAGTGCACAATCGAGAGAGCCGCCCTTAATTAGACCAAGGTCCTGCATATTTTTCACATCTTTTTCCATACAGAACGTACGTGCTTTTGCAATTTCCTTACGGAACTCGTACTCAGAGCCGTCATATTGACGCTGTGTTGGCTTTCCATATGGGTGCGGATAATCTACAAAAATATCGAGACTAAATTCAGCCGCAGGCTTAACACGTGCCATGCAGATACCCTCTTTAATAGAGATATCTTTCTTCACACGAATCACTTTTACAGGTTCATCAAATTTTTGAATACCGGCAGAATCAATCAACTCCACCCAAGGCTGAGAACTCCCGTCTAAAATTGGAAGCTCGGGGCCATCCACTTCAATCACAAGATTATCAATACCAAGGGCATAAAGAGCTGCCATAAGGTGCTCAACCGTAGAAACTGTTGTGTTGTGATCATTCTTAATCACTGTACAAAGGCGCGTTTCAGAAACAGCATCTGCACATACGTTAATAATACCGCTACCAGGAATCACATCTGTGCGGTTAAATGAAATACCATCAAATTCATCAGCAGGGCACAGCTTAACTGTACATTCTTTACCGCTGTGCAAGCCAACGCCAGAAAGGCTGACTGACTTTTTAAGTGTCGTTTGTTTTCTCATGGCAGTAAGTATACCCTTTTCACAGAGTTTATCACAGCAAAAAGGCCGCCCACTCTGGGGCGACCTCCTTACTTAAGCTTAGTTTGCTTGACGACGTAGAAACGCTGGGATTTCTAGATCATCAAACGCATCTTCTTCGCGCTCTTTCTGTTTTTCAGCAGCTTTTGCAGCAAAGTCGATTGTGCCAGAAACGTCTTCCTGAGCTGGCACAGCAGGAGCAATTGGTGCTTCTTCAGCTTTTACAGCCATATCAGCAGCAGGCTTTGCTTCTTCTTTTGTTTCAACAGCAGGCTTACCTAGACCAAAAGTCATAGAACGCTCACTTGGCGCACGGCGCATAGTCTGAGGAACACCAAGACCAGTTGCCACAACGCTCACACGGATCTTACCTTCCATAGCACTATCAAACGATGTACCAAAGATAATGTTTGCGTCTGGATCAACTTCTTCACGGATACGGTTTGCCGCTTCATCCACTTCGTAAAGTGTCATGTCAGGGCCACCAGTAATGTTAATAAGTACACCTTTTGCACCCGTCATGCTGATACCATCTAGAAGTGGGCTAGAAATTGCCATTTCAGATGCCATGATCGCGCGGTTTTCACCTTCAGCTTCACCTGTACCCATCATAGCCTGGCCCATTTCGCTCATCACAGTTTTGATGTCGTTGAAGTCAAGGTTGATAAAGCCAGGAACGATCATAAGATCAGTCACACCACGAACGCCCTTGTAAAGCACTTCGTCAGCCATCTTGAAAGCGTCCTGAAGAGTTGTGCGCTCAGTTGCGATACGGAAAAGGTTTTGGTTAGGAATAACGATAACAGTGTCAACGTAGCGTTGAAGCTCTTCAATACCAGCTTCGGCATTACGCATACGACGAGACCCTTCAAAAGAGAATGGCTTCGTCACAACAGCAACAGTAAGAATACCTTGCTCTTTTGCAGCCTTAGCAACAACAGGCGCCGCACCAGTACCGGTACCACCACCCATACCACCAGTCACAAACACCATGTGTGAACCGCGTAGCATTTCGCTAATTTCTTCGTAAGATTCTTCAGCAGCTGCCGCACCAATATCAGGGTTTGCACCAGCACCAAGACCTTCTGTCAGCTCTTTACCAAGACGAACATGACTTTCAGCAGGGTTATGAATCAGGGACTGAGCGTCCGTGTTTGCTGCAATAAAGTTTACACCTTGCAGATCAGATTCAATCATATTTTGAACAGCGTTACCGCCTGCTCCACCAACACCAACAACCGTAATTTTCGGCTGATGAGTCTCTTCCGTCGCCATGCTAATTTTTAGTGACATGTGTCTGGCCTCTTATTTTATCGTTATTATTATTCTTTTATTCTGTCAGAGGTTTTCCGTATTAAGACTCTGACTGAAATACTTGCCTAATGGACTGAGTCACCCCACTCCAAAAACCTTTACCTACATTCACGCGGCGAGATGCTCTTGCTTTTGCCGCATATTGGCGTGCGCCGTAAACCACAAGCCCTGCAGCCGTTGAGAACTGCGCACCACCTGAAAGATCCGTCAGACCTTCAAGGGCAACTGGGCGTGCAATACGCACGTTTTTATCTAGAATAACTTCTGCAAGTTGGCGAACACCTTCAAGCTGGCTTGTACCACCAGTGATCACCACACGACGACCAATTGAAGATTCAAAGCCACTTTGCTCAATCTTCTCACGAATCATCTCTAAAATTTCTTCACAACGTGGCTGAATAATCCCTGCAAGCACGCTCTTTGTTACGTGTCCAGGCTCGCTGCCATCGTTTTCACCCACATGCGGGATATCAATTGTCTCATCACCGCTCACCATAGATGACATTGCACAGCCGTACATTGTCTTAATGCGTTCCGCATGAGAAAGAGGCGTTGAAAGACCTCGCGCAATATCATTTGTAATATGGTGACCACCTACTGGAATCACACCAGAGTAAAGAAGTGCACCGTCACCAAAGATTGCGATATCAGATGTACCGCCACCAATGTCTACAAGGCAAACACCGAGCTCTTTTTCATCTTGTACAAGAGAAGACAAACCTGATGCATATGGCTGAACCACAAGCTCTGCCACTTCAAGGTCTGCACGCTCTACACAACGCAGAACATTACGTACTGCTGAAGATGCTGCACTAATAATATGAACTTCACTTTCAAGGCGAGAACCTGTCATGCCGCGAGGGTCACGAATATCGTTTTGACTATCAAGAAGGTATTTTGTCGCTTGGGCGTAAACGATCTGCCTGTCACCTTCAATCTGCTTCGCACGTGCAACTTCAATGACACGTACAATATCGTTATCATCAATCTCGTGGTTATTCAGAACAACCAAACCGTCTGTCATCTGGCTTTTCAGGTGAACTCCACCAAGACTTACATAAACCTCTTCAACATCCACACCCGCCATATCTTCAGCTTGGGCAACTGATTCACGGATTGCATGCTCAATTTGGTCCATATCAATGATAACACCGCGTTTCATACCAGCAGTTACATACTGGCCATACCCTAACACACGCGGGTTAAAGAACTCATCAAGCTCTGCAATAAAACAGCACACTTTGCTAGAGCCAATATCCAGCCCTGCAACAATTGCGTTTTTATTCTTTACAGACATTCAGTTTTCTTACCTTTTGTGCGCCATTTATTTGGGGTACTAAACGCGCTTTTTATACTTACTTTTTATCATACACTATTTTTTTGGCTTTGAGGTGGCCATCCTGCGGACAAATCGACGTTTTCAGGCAGGCGCAAGATAATTCTATCCTCAATTCTAAGGTCAATTACAATACCGCCAACCTTCATTACATCTTTAGAGTCGTTCAATTTCTTCAATTTTTTCATAGCACTAACAGAGGCACCTTCTGGGAGCTGAACAAGGACATTATTTTCAAACATCAAATTCCAGCGTCTTTCACCAATAAATTCAGCAGATGTAATTTTATTGTCGAGGTGTGGGCTTTCTGCAATCATTGCAAATAGCTTCGGTGCGTTTTCAGATGACGAAGTTCCTGTTAAAAGAGGCAAATAATTAAAGATATCCGTCGCCTTATTAATAGGATTCCCTTCTCTATCAATCACATAACGACCATCGTCACTTTGCCAAAGCGCAAGAGGTTTCTTCTCATACAGCTTCACTTTAACCGTTGATGGCAACTGACGCTGAACTTCAGCCTTAGATACCCAAGGCAACTCTTCAACACGTGCTTTCACATCAGCAGCCTTAAAACCAATCAAAGGATCGTTAAAGTTTAGGCCAATTTTTTCACGCAATGCTTGCTGATCTACATACAAAGCACCTTCAACCATAATATGCTTTGCTTTTGCACCAAGAACCTTGGCAATACCATCTTGCTCTAAAAACGCCTTACCAACGCCGTAAGTCACAAGACCACCAAAAACAACAAGAGCGCCAATCACGACGTTTTTAACTGGAAACTTCTTTTTCTTTTGAGTCGAATACATTATGCGACCTTCGTACCTTCCTGATGATAAAGACTTGATGTCATAATTTTTTCTAAAAGAGATTCAAACGTAAAACCAATTGCCTGCGCCATCTCTGGAATTAAACTTGTTTCTGTAAAGCCTGGCAGTGTGTTCATTTCTAGAAACACAACACGCCCCGTCGCTTCATCAAACATAAAGTCTGCACGAGCCACACCAGAACACTTTAGAATTTCGTAAGAAATGACCGTGTAATCTTTCAAGCGTTGAACCACTTCAGCTGGCAAGCTTGGGTTAACCTTATGAACAGAACCGCCTGCTGCATACTTTGCATCATAATCGTAAAACGCATGAGAGCTCTCAGGCATAATTTCTGTAATCGCAAGAACCTCACCATCCATAATACCAACAGTCAGTTCACGGCCTTCAATCATCTCTTCAATCAGAATATCACCAGCATAAACGCGCGTCTTGTTGAGCGCCGCGCTCAACTCTTTTGCATTATGCACAAGGCTCACACCAACAGACGATCCACCATCATTTGGCTTAACCACGCAAGGGTAAGATACATTATCCGTAGACATCTGTGTTGGTACATCTACGCCAGCTAGCATGCAGTGTGCTTTTGCCATGGATTTATCCATACACAACGCAGAAGCGAGAACCGAACTCCCGTTGTAAGGAATATTCAAACTTTCAAGAACAGCCTGCACTGTTCCATCTTCAGACGGTGCACCATGGCCTGCGATAAAGCAGTAATCAGGATTCATGTCCATAAGGTCCATAATCCAATTTGAAGATAGGTTAATTTTCTTTACCGCATATCCAAGTGTTTCAAGGCCCGTAGAAATGGCCTTCGCACTCGCATCAGAAACTTTCGCCTCAGGTGACGTTCCACCATAAAGCACAGCAACCGTTTGTACACCCTGAATCATACTCTACCCCCAAACGCCCCAAGACGTTTTACTTCTGTTGTCATGCGAATCCCATGCTCCGCAAAAATCTTGTCTGCAACTTCATCAGAAAGCGCCACCATATCTTCAGCTGTTGCTGCACCATGGTTCACAAAAAAGTTACTATGCTTCTCACTGACTGCAGCGTCTCCTTTGCGCTGCCCACGCCCACCAACACTATCAACCAACTGCCAAGATTTCATACTCTTAGGGTTTGTAAACCAGCTCCCACTACTTGGCATGTTCAAAGGCTGACTTTCAGAGCGGTCACGGTTAATCTGACGCATTTCTTGCTTAATTTTATCTTTACTACCAGCAGCAAGCTTGAATGTTGCAGATTCAATAACCCATCCATCCTGCACACCGCTTTGACGATACGCAAAATCAAGCTCATGGGGCTTAAACTGAACACGCTCCCCTTCAGGGCTGATCAAGTTAATCGACTCAAGAACATCAACTGTCTCACGTCCGTAAGCGCCTGCGTTCATAAACAAGGCACCGCCAACACTTCCAGGAATGCCGCACCAAAAAGCCAAGCCATCAAGTTCAGCTTCGCGCGCAAAACGTGCCACAGTACCACAGCTCACACCTGCACCCATCGTTAGCTCTTTGCCATCAAGCTGGATATCTTGCGGAAGATCCTTCAAGCGAATCACAACACCATCAAAGCCGTTATCTGAAACTAACGTATTACTTCCATCACCCAACATGGCATGAGGAATACTTTTGCCCGCTTCTTTTTTGAAAGACGTGAGAGAATCAATAGAATCAGGAGACCAAAGAACTTTAGCACGGCCACCAACTTTAAGGGTCGTTAACGCAGAAAGAGGGGCATCAAGCTCAACCCCTCCAGAAAACTTATAATCAAACGGAT